>JACSDG010000143.1 GCA_015660855.1 Magnetococcales bacterium | reverse complement strand
GGAGATCAGGCTACCGGACGAACGGACAATTCCCCGGATTGACACCTTTCAGTCAATTTGAATATTGGAACCTCTCGGACACACCCCCCGGACCCCCGCGATATTTGCCTAACTTTAATCCCCTGGGGTTGGACGACCGTTCATGCGAGCATGCAGAAGACGCTGGATACGCTCAATCCGTTGCCCATCCAACACGCGTGTCAACGGATGGGTCCGACTTAAAATCCGCGCGGCGTTTATCCTGGCCTGGGATTCTTCAAAGCGGCCAACATCCATAAGCCAGATGGCCAGATATACATATTGGCTCACATAAGGTTGCACGGCGTTGGCCGCATCCATGGCGGCAATGGCTTTGCCCTTTTCTCCCATCAAGGCATGAAAACGACCCGCCAGACTTTGCAGATTGGCACGAGATGTTTGGGACAAACGGTGCGGGTTTGCAAGGCAAGCCTCCGTCAGTTTGAGCAGCTCCTGAAGGGTGACGGTCGGACACAAGCCTTTTTCCTTTTTTTTCGCCAGTTCACGCAATGCCCCAATGGTCAGCATGGGGTTGGAATGGGGTTGGGTTGCGGCCAGGCGAAAAAAAGCGGAACTGAAACCACCGGAGATGGAGCCAAGGTTGCAAACCATGGCCATTTTCACTATTCCAGGGTTGAAATCCCGGGGTCTGCCCTTGGCCATGCGATCCAGTACAACCAGGGCTTCATCCCCACGGCCAGCCAAAATCAAGGCATGGGCCAAACTTTCCTGGGAACGCATGGATGTGGGATTTCTGGCAGCCATAAGTTGGGATTGAATGACAGGTTGACCCCAAAGACGTGTCTCTTCGTAAGTCAATAAAGCCAAGAACGTCACCACCCCGCCAGCAATCAATCCAACCGGCCAGCGCCACAGACTGTCGCTGGTGTTTTCCACCCCCCAAACCAGGAGTGTCGCCGGAGCGATCACCAGTCCAGCCATGGGGACATAGTTGCGATGTTCAAAATAAAGCTCCAGGGGCAAAAAGGTGGATTCCAACAGGTGGGCGGCAAAAAACCATAACAGAGAAAATGCGGCGATGGGAAACCGTTTGGCAAACCTTATGGCCAGTACGACCGAGAGCACCAAAACCATCGCCGCAAGCAGGGTTGAAACAGGCTGCAACCATCCCCTGGAAATGGAGAATTCAAACGGGTCAAGGCCAAAAGCCTGCCAGTCCGGCAAAAAGATTTGGCGAAGATAAACCATCACCACCCGAAATTGACTCAACAGACGTTCGCCCATGGTGAAAGGGCGGTCGCCATAGCCATCCAGCCACTCCCTGGCGTGCCAGATAAAATAGACGGTCAACAGCAACAAGGGTCCAGTCAACAAGACAACCCTGAATCGGCGAAACGTCACCGGTACTGGAGATGAACCCGCAAGCAGCGTGGACTCCAGCACCAGGAGCAACAACGGCAACAATGCACCGTTTTCCTTGGCCAAAACCGATAGTAAACCACAACCGGCAACCCCCATCGTACACCACAGCAAAGGGACGCGTGGATATCCATCGCTGTGGTGATTTTCGAGCCATTTTTCCCGACCATGCAAGTAGAGCCACATCCCGGCAAAGATAAAGGTCGCCGCGAGCAGAGTCATGCGCTGCACAATATGCAGTACGGCGGAAACCTGGATGGGGTGAATGAGCCAGAGAAGGCTTGCCGTAGCCGCAACCCAGGAGATAAGACGTTGGCGACCGCTGACCAAAGGACCAATTTTTACGATCAAGGCCCACAGCAAGAGGCCATTCCCCAGATGGATGGCAAGATTCACCCCTTTGAAAGCCATGGGAGCCTCCGGCCATGCGGCACGTTGCAGGAGAAACGTCAGCAAGGCCAAGGGGCGTCCCAGGGGACTGGATGTGCCGGAGCCGAGATAATAAAGCCAGTGTTCCAGGGAGAATGGCAGCGGTACAAAAGTTAAGCCTTCAAGGGTGGTATGATCATCGAACAGGTAGCCCCCCCAAAGCCCTTGGAAGTAGAGAAAGGCGGCAAACGCAGGAATACCGACAGACAGCAGAAAAAAAACCGGCACCCTGAAAGGTGGTTGTTGATTTTTTTTCACACAAAAAATCCTTCAGGATCGGGCTTGGATTATAAGGCGGTGCAGACGGTGACTCCTGCGCCTTCGACAGGCCAGGGTTGGAGGAGAGGGTCAGCATCATCCTTGCCAAGGTGGCGGATACGTCCATGACGACCTTCGCCATCGTCAAAACGCAGGTCAAAACCAGCGGCCTGGAGGGGGGGAATGTTTGCCATGCAAAGGGCCATTCCAGGGAGACCGGCGGCGTGTTGGACCAAACGAACGTCGGTACCCAGATCCTGTAGGGATCGGCCCTGGGGAATGGATGTCGGCGAAAGCAAACGGGCCAATCGCAAGTGGGTCCACGCCTGCCGTTCCTCCCCGGTTGCAAATTGAATCGAACCATCGCCATTCCCGTCCATGGCCTCGGGCCAGCGTTGCTTGGCTTGGGGATCGTCGCCGGGGAAAAAATGGTACAGGCGCACATAGCCCCCCACCGCCGAAGCGATGGCGGCTTGGTCCAGGGCCATCCGCTGAATGCGACTTTCATCGACCACCTTTTCAGCGCGCAGGACAGTTCCCAGGAGCAGAGCGACGATGATCAGGACCACGCTCAACTCGATCAGGGTAAACCCGTCCGCACCATCTGCGCCAAGCCCTGGTTGCATGCTTTTCATGATCTTAAAAATGTTGCGATCATGGCGTTGGCTGCCTCGGGGTTGCTTTTGCATTCGAGCAGGGCGTTAAGAATCAGGGGGGCCACAATGGTGGCGTCGGATTCGATGACAAACATGGGGGTTTCCGGCGTCAATTTGTCCCAGGTGATTTTTTCGTTGGGGGTGGCCCCGGAATAGGAGCCATAGGAAGTGGTGGAATCGGAAATCTGGCAAAAGTAAGCCCAGGGATTAACGGGTTGCTGCAAATCATATTTGATGGAAGGGACGACGCAGATGGGAAAATCGCCGGCGATTCCGCCGCCAATCTGGAAAAAACCCAACCCCGGATCCTGCGACATGCGCCGATATTCGTCATAAAACCAAGCCATGGCTTCAATGCCCGATTTGACGATGCTGGCGTGACATTCTCCGGTTTTGGTGTGGGAAGCGAAAATATTGCCAAACGTCGAATCTTCATAGCCGGGGACGACCATGGGCAGGCGGGCCTGAGCCGCTGCCAGGAGCCAGCATTCTTCTGGAGGCCCGGATTGAAGTTCTGGTCCAACAGCCTGAATCAATTGGTAAAAATATTCGTGCCAAAAACGACGCTGCCCGGTCTGGCTGGCTTCCAACCACATGGGAACGAGAATTTTTTCCACGGCCCGAAAGGCTTCATCTTCTGGAATACTGGTATCGGTCACCCGACGCATTTGCTGGCTGAGGATGCGGGCGTCATCGGCTTTGCTAAAATAGCGATAGTCTGGAAAATCAAGATAATGGTCGTGGGCGACCAGACGAAACAAAGATTCTTCCAGGTTGGCCCCCGTGACGGAAAGACCGTGAATCAGACCGGCCCGGATGGCGGGGGCCAGGGAAATTCCGAGTTGGGCGGATGACATGGCTCCCGCCACGGCCCAAAACATTCGGCCCCCCGCTTCCAGGTGTCGCCAATAGGCCAGCGTGGCATCCCGTGTGACGCGGGCATTGAAATTTTTATAGTTGCGCAACAGAAAGCCAAGGATGGGCAGTTGCCCGGCAGGTTCAATCATGCTTTTGAATCCCATTGAAATGATTCCCAATTGTATCTGGCACACCCTACCACCTTTATGGAGGTTTTTCCAGAACAGTCCTTTGCTGTTTAAATCATAACTGACAAGTGCTGTTGCAGATGTTACATTTAAAACTCGCTTGCCATCCGTGTGAGCGGGTGGCAAACAAAAAGCATATCGAAATGAGAGATTGAGCGCCATGCCCTTGAATCGTAACAATTTCACAGCCGTGGTGAAGGATATCCGCCAGCAGTCGGAAATGAAGCATCAGGAAATCAAGACCAAACCAGATACCGTTGTCCGCAGTCTGCTGGAAGGTTTGCGCCAACGTTTTCGGGATCTGCTGGCCATTTACGCCTTCGGCAGCCGGGTCAGCGGCAACGCCGGACCGGAAAGCGATCTGGATCTGGCCATTCTGGTGGAAGGCAAGGCCGATTCCGTCGCCCTCTGGCATCTGGCCGGGGAGTTGGGCGATCTCACCGGTTGTCCGGTGGACCTGCTGGACCTGCGCGCCGCCAGTACGGTTATGCAGCACCGCATCATCACCACCGGTGAGCGACTGTGGGCCAGGGACCATCAGGCCGATCTGTACGAAAGCTTCATCCTCAGCGAAAAGACCGCCCTGGACGAGGCCCGCGCCCCGCTCATGGCCATCATCCAACGGGAGGGGACCATCCATGGCCGATGAGGTGCTGATCAACAAGGCCGCCACCATCGAACGCTGCGTAGCCCGCGCCCGGGAGGAGTACGGCAAAAACCCCGAGACCTTTGCCAGCGACTTCACCCGCCAGGATGCCGCCATCCTCAACATCCAGCGGGCTTGTGAAGCCGCCCTGGATATGGGCCAACACCTCATCCGCCGGGAGCGGCTGGGTGTACCGCAAAGCGCACGGGATGTCTTCGACCTGCTCGCCCGGGGCGGATGGATCACCATGGCAATGGCCGCCAAACTCAAGCCCATAGTGGGTTTCCGCAACATCGCCGTGCACGACTACCAGACCCTGCAACTGCCCATCACCATCGCCATCATCACCACCCACCTCGATGACCTGCTGGACTACCCGCAAACCATCCTGCGGCGGGATGGCCAAGGCACGGAAGCGTAAGCATAGCCCAGACCCATGAATTTGCGTCCCATGGGACCAAAGGCTAAAGTTTTTCAATCAGTTGATAAATCGGTCCCAAAACCGACAGAATCACCCATCCAATCACCGCACCCAAAACTCCCGTCAGAACAGGCTCGATCATCGTTTCCAATTTGGCAATGCTTTCCTTGACATCCCGGTCATAGAAATAGCTGATGTTCAGCAATGATTTATCCAGTTTGCCGAAGGATTCCCCCACCTGTAGCATGTTGAGAACCAGCGGGGGAAAAAAACCCACCGCCTGAAAGCTTTCGGTAATTCCCTTACCCTCGGAAACCATTTTGCGTGCCTGTGCTACCGCCTCGCGTATCACCAGATTGTCGCTCAACCCTTCACTGATGCTCAAACTTTCCAAAACCGGAATCCCCGATTTATACATCAAGGCAAACGCCCGTGCGAAACGAACCAGAATGATTTTGTGACTCAGGGGGCCTAACAACCATATCTTCAGCTTGACACCGTCCATTTTTCTACGAAAATTAATATTGACGGAAGCGATTGTTTTAATGGAGAAAAATAGGATAACGGGAATAAAAATCAGAAGGTACCACCAAGCGGAAATAAAATTGGACACCACAATCAAAATGCGGGTATGCAGTGGAATTTCCCCCCCCATTTCAAGGATAAACTGCATCAATTGCGGGACCAGATAGATCATCAGGAAAAATACCAGTAAAATCATCACGATACCAACGATGATCGGGTAGGTCATCACCTTTTTGGCGGCACTGATGAGTTCATCTTCCCATTTTAAATTTTCGGTCAGATCATGAAATATTTCGGTCATATTGCCGGTCTGTTCACCGACATGAACGAGTCGTATGAAAACCGGACTGAAAGATTCCGGGTGGGCTTCCATCGCCTGCGACAATTGCCGTCCAGCACGAATATCTTCCACCAGGGAGGTCAATAATCCCTTGAGAATGGCGTCATCCACCCCGGTACGCAGGCTCACCAGACCATCGATTACCGGAACCCCCGAATGGGACATTTGCTCCATATTGAAACAAAAAACGATCAGATTTCTGCGACCAATACCCTTGCGGCGGAACAGCAGACCCAAACCTTTCCGGTCACTTTTAATATCGATCAGCATCAACCCCATCTGATCGAGACGCATCTCCAATTCATCAACATTGGCAGCTTCAATCGAGCCTTCGCGAATATCGCCCTGGTTATCCGCCGCCTTGTAGAGAAATTTAGGCACGCCGGTTAATCTCCCTAAACCTTCAACCCCAATACACGTGTCACTTCATCGACACTGGTTACCCCTTCCACGACCAGTTTTTTACCGGAATCGAGCATAACCGGATTTTTCTTCCCCCGCGCCAACCGCCGGAAATCGGCCTGGGGGGCGTTAAGGGAAATAAGATCATTAAAATCATCATCCACCACCAAGGTTTCCATGGCGATGGTGCGGCCTTGATACCCGGTGCCTTCGCAGATCCGGCATCCCCCAGAACGATAGATGGTGTCTGTCCCAGGGTGATCGTTGAAAAACGACCCGACAAAGGGATCCACCGGCACCGAAACCCTGCACCCCAAACACAGCTTGCGCACCAGTCGCTGCGCCATGATACCGATGATGTTGCCCGACAGCATGTCGGAACGCAGTCCAATATTGAGCAGACGAAAAATAGCCGCCATGGCCGAATTGGCATGGAGCGTTGAATACACTTGATGCCCCGTCATAGCGGCCCGCAATGCCATTTCCGCTGTTTCCAGATCGCGAATTTCGCCCACCATGATAATATCGGGATCCTGGCGCAGCATGGAACGCACCCCCGATGCAAAATCCAGATCCACCGCCTTGTTCACCGATGTCTGGAGAATGGAATCCAGAGGAATTTCCAGGGGATCCTCCAGAGTCATGATGTTTTTTTCCAGGGTGTTGATGGTGGAAAGCATGGCATACAGGGTGGTTGTCTTACCGCTGCCGGTAGGGCCTGTCACCAGGATGATCCCTTCCGGACGCCGCATGAGACCCTGGAGGGTGGCGACATCCCCCGGATCCAACCCCAAATGTTGCAGGTCGACTAATCTACGGTTGCGATCAAGAATTCTAAGGACGACGTTCTCACCATGGCTCGTGGGTTGAATCGAAACACGGAAGTCAATGTTGGCATTGGCAATCTCCATCGCAAAATGGCCATCTTGCGGCGTTCGGGTTTCCGCGATGTCCATGCCGGCCATCACCTTGATGCGCACCACCAGTCCGGACAAATATTTGCGATTGAGAATACGGGCTTCACGCATCACCCCATCAATGCGGTAACGGATACGAATAAATCCCGACATGGGATTGACATGAAGGTCCGAAGCACCACGTTTGACGGCATCGGTAAGCAGGGCGTTGACCAAGCGCAGCATGGGATTGCTGAAATAACCATCATCCACCCCCAGGCTGTCAATATCCACCTCCCCGGTTTCCAACTCGTTAAGTATGCCATCCACCGACAGTTCAATGCCGTAAACACTGTCAATGGCGGCAGTCAGCTCGCTTTCTCCCGCCAATTTGGGACGAACATGGACATCCACGGGCAAGAGTGATTGCAACTTGTCCAGGGCGGCCATGTTGAATGTATTGGCGGTGGCCACAGTCAAGGTTTTGGAATGGGGGTTCCAATCCAGGGGGAGAATATTGTGGCGTTTGGCAAAATATTTCGGGATGAAACCAATCGCCTGGGTATCGATGCTTCCAAGGCTCAGATCGACGCTTTCCTGCGCCAACGCCGTCCCCAAAAGATCCCGCAACCGTTCTTCGGAAAGAAATCCCAGGGTAATAAGAACCTTGCCCAGGGGATAGCCCAAACGTTTTTGTTCGGCCAGGGCAATTTCCAATTGTTGACTGGAGATGGCCTTCATCTCCACCAGGGCACTGCCCACACGACGCACCGGTGCCACGTCCACTCGCTCTGGTGCCGATGGTTCCTGCCCAACCCCCGTTTTTTCCACTGTGGCAAGGGACGGGATACGCAACCAGGGTGTCCCTGGGGCATAGTGGCTGGCGGGAAAGGTTTTAAGGAGAAATTGGGCCGCCAGCCAATCCATCCTCTGGACCGGCCCCTCCCCAGACAGACCCAGGCGTCGAACCCAGGTTTCCACGGGTTGGGGAATGATGCGTGTCGACGGGGGTTCCGATACCGATGGCGCAAACATTTCCAACATTTCCCCAGACAGGGGGAGATAAACATCCAGAGGGGTCTCCCTGGGGAGAAGCCTGAGACCACCCAGATAACGGCGGGTCCGTTCAATCTCCACCACAACAGCCGCCGCAGCTTCCCTGGGTTGGACTGGGAGGCTCGACGCCAGACGACTGATGATTAAACGTCCGCCGACAAACAGGCTGTGCCGCTGACCGGCCGTATTCAAACTGACCAGCAACACATGGTTTGCAGATTCGCCCATAGGGGGCAGCATGGCCTGACTGAGCAGGGGAATCGACCACAACCCGGCGATACCCCAACCTTCCTCGGTCACCACGTCCATCCAAGGCCTGACCATGCGTGGTTCGTTAAGGCCGGAAAAAAGAACCTGTTGCTCTCCCGACGGCAACCGTCCCTGAAGATGGGCACAACGGTAAGGGGTATGGCGAAACAATCGATCCAAACGTTTTTCCATGGCCCCACGGCGATTATGAAACCATAGTTTGGGAATGGTCTGGTTGTGCAAGGCGTCATCGATCAGGTCGGCCAACAACCAAAGTCTACCTTGTTGTTGTTTTTTCTGGCGAAGGGCGGCACGAAATTGTTGCAATCCTTCCGCAGACTGACTGAAAACCTCCTCCACGTCTCCTTGGCCCTTCTCCATGCGGCGCAGACGCACTTCCCGATCCTGGAGAAAAAGGATCCATCTGGGACCAAAAAATCGGACGGGAATCCCACGTAATAAATATATAAAGGAGTCTGGTTGCTGCATTTTCATAAGTCGGGCCCTGAAATTCGGTGGTGCCTCACGTCGACCGGACTGGTCTGGCTGGAACATCATGCCCTGCGGGCAAAAAAACAAAATCAAAACCCTGGGGCTGCGCCCCTAGACCCCCCTTGGGGGGCAGGAAAATCAAAGTCAAAAACAAAGTCAAAAGAAAAACCTTGGGGGCTGCTGCCTCCAAACCTCCGCCGGGGGGGATGATCCGTAGAGTAGAGCACAGGCGCGGTGTCTTTCAACCCGTTTCCAGCACCCCCTCATCGAACC
>JACSDG010000142.1 GCA_015660855.1 Magnetococcales bacterium | reverse complement strand
GCCCGATGGCAACCGCCCCTTCGGTGTCAGGGAGGTCGTGGTCCGGAGGCGCTGGTAAAAAGAATCCATGATTTCACAAGCTTTCAGGCCACATCCTGTGCCCCGTTTGAATGAAAAAATAAAATTTTTACAACTGCTTGGATATGAAGTGAAACTTGGCCCCGGAAGCATTGCGGGCCCCTTTGCGGTTGTAGGAGGCGGCCGGTCCCTGTGTGCTTTCTTTCAAGGCGCGCAACATGGAATCGGTGGCGGTCAGTACCCCTTTGAATACCGCCTGGTTGTGGCGGTTGGTTTTTTCAGCCTTGTCGATTTCTGCTTTAAGCTGTTCGCGCAGAGGCAGCAACCCACTACCGCCGCCCAGGGATTGATCCAGGGATTGCAGGTTGAGGCGGGCACCGGACAGACCCAGTCTGGCTCCCAGTTGGCGCGTAATTTTTTGCCTCAGTTGGTCGCAAACCTGAATTTCCTCAAGAACCCTCCCAATTTCCGCGGCCAGGCTTTCCATCTGTTCAGGATTGCGTTTTTCCAGGGACTGCCGTTCCTGGTCCAAAAGCCTGGACAATTTTTGATACAACTCGATCAACGGGGCAACGGCCGCGACCAGGTGATCCACCTCGGTTTTAATGACGCCGGGGGCGTCTTGTTTGGGAACGGCCATGGCGATGATTACATCACCTTCCGGCGTTCGAGCAACACATGGCGGAGTATTTTGTCCGCAACAGCGAGACTATCAACTTGGTACTCCCCGTTGGCAATGGCTTCGCGGATGGGGGCGACAATGGACTGACGCACGTCCGGAGCCGCATGGGCCACCTCATCGGCCATGTTGATGGTGCGCGAAATCCTGGAGACGGCAACATCATCACGTCGATTGCTGGAAGACGCCGTTTTGGCAGTGGTACCGCCCCTGGATCCGGAAACACGCCGACCGGTAATGCGATTCAGACGATTGCCATCGGAACTTTTAATTTTTGTAACCATGGAATCCCTCACCTCTTAACCCGTTGGGGGTCAATTTTTTATCGACAATTCACGTTTCAGGCGTCAAATTTTTGCGAACTTCGCAGGTGCCACGCGCCTGATTACCCTCTTGTCCTTATTTCCCTGCATTTTTCGGTCCAAATTGCGCCGCCTGCATGGCATGGGTCTCCCCCTGGACTTTATCCAGCCCCTGCTGCGCCGCTACGACCGCTTTGTCTGCTTGGGAAGCGGAAGACTTGCCATTTGCACTAATTTGATAACGTTGAATCAACTGTTTGAACATCATTTCGCCCAGTCCCATTCCCGTAGATCCCCGACGGCTCGCTATATTAGCATATTCACTGTCCAGCATATCACGGAATATTTTTTCCCCCTGGCTTTCCCGAATCAATCCCCCATTTTCGTCCTTGGGAACGGCCTTGCGCATGGACGACAGCATTTGTTTGATAAACAATGACTCAAAGTCGGCGGCGGCGTTTCTCAGACGCTGTTCATCCCGGAGCGACAGCGTGGTTTGCCTGGGTCCTTTGAGGGGGATCAGCTTAGGATCCAAACCAATAGGTTGGCTCACAGTATCTCCAGTTCAGCTTGTAAAGCTCCAGCGGCCTTGATGGATTGCAGGATGGTAATCAAATCCCTGGGCGTTACGCCAATTTTGTTCAAATTACGCACCAAGTCACCCAACGTTACCCCCTCGTTCATCTGAACCACCTGGGCATTTTCCTCTTTGGCGGAAACCTGAGAATCTGGTGTGACTACCGTCACCCCAAGGCTCAACGGATTGGGTTGACTGACATTAAAGTCTTCGGTAATCTTGATGCTCAGGTTGCCATGCGCCAGGGCTACTGTGGATACACGAACATTTTCTCCCATAACAATGGTGCCGGTTCGTTCGTTGACCACCACCTTCGCTGGTTGATCGGGTTCGACCTGCAACGCTTCCAACTGAGACACCAGGGAAACGATTCGGCCACGGTATGCAGGAGGCACCACCAGAGCAATCGTTCCAGAATCACGAGCACTGGCGTTCAGTCCTCCCAGCTTTTCATTGATGGAATCTACGACTCGATTCGCCGTTGTAAAATCGGGATTCTTCAATGTTAGCTGTAACGAATTCTCCTTATTCAATTCAAAGGGTATTTCTCTCTCGACCGTAGCACCGCCAGAAATACGGGCCACGGTTGTGTGGTTTTTCTGCTGTTTAGACTGGTCATTACCTACAGCGGAGAATCCACCCAGGGCTATCGGTCCCTGGGCGACAGCATAAATCCGACCATCTGCCCCTTTGAGCGGAGTCATAACCAAGGTGCCTCCTTGGAGCGAACCGGCATCACCAATCGAGGATATGGTAACATCCAACTGCGAACCTTGACGTGCAAACGGTGGCACGGTCGCAGTAACCAAAACCGCAGCACTGTTTTTCGAGGAAGGGCCGATAGCGGAAATATCCAAATGCTGAAGCAGGTTTTCTATCGATTTTCTCGCAGTTAAATTTTTATCACCGGTACCACCAAGACCCACTACGAGACCATATCCCGTCAAGGGATTGTCACGCACCCCTTCGATACTGACGATATCTTTGAGTCGAGCCGCCTCGGCGGTTGACCAACCCGAAAACTGGACCAGCAGCACGAGGAGCAAACAGGAGGCGAATTGTGGATTCATGACATTCACAGAATGTTGAGGGTGGAAAGAGCCCGGAAGAACATGTTGGGCCTTTGAACGTCAGAAATATCCCCCTCTCCCGAATATTCGATGCGTGAATCGGCAATTTTCTCCGAACTGACGGTGTTTGCGGCGGTAATATCGTCCGGCCTGACGATGCCGGAAATGATAAGAAACTGATTTTCATTGCCTATGGTCATATCACGTCTGCCTTCGATCCTCATATTTCCATTGGCCAACACTTCTGTGACAATACAGGAAACATCGGCCCTCATGTTAGACCGACGGCTATTGTTGCCCACAGCATTGCTATTACCGTCGGCATCCAATGCAATATCTGCCAACGCAGCCAAATCGCCCTTCAAAAGATTGGTGGTGGGTAATCCACCAGTTAATGAAAGGCTATTTCCGTCTTTTTTGGAGATATTTGTTGTAGCTCCGCTACCGAATATTTGCGTTTCTTGAATGGTAACCTTGACAATATCCCCAACATAACGAGCTTTTTTATCTTCAAATAAGGCATTTTCTCTTGAAGATTGCCAGATAGATCCCTTATTGGGGGCAAAAACTTCGGGGGGAGTTGGTCGGATAATGGCCACAGGCTCAGGTGGCCGAGCAGAAGCCCTCGTCATTCCGCAACCGCTCAGGGTCGCAGCGGCCACCAGGATGATTGGAACCACCGATCTGGGATACTTCATGGCCAAAATACTCCCTCTACGTTACCAGGAACCTACCTGGACTGTTCCTGGGGATAAAATGCGCGCTTCATAACGCATTTGGCTTTCGGGATTGCGTAACTGAATAACATCCCCCACCTTACCACCATCCATAGCCACAGCTGTGGTCTCGATTTTAAGGCCGGGCTTGCTGGCAACCACGACCCGCACCCGTTCGCCACGCCCCACCGCCAAAGGTTTTTCAAACCATTGTGTGCGTAACGGTTCCCCGGCGTTGATGCGGCGGGTTGTAGCAAAGCCCAGGATATCATTTTCGTTGCGTACCAGATCCGGAACCGTCCGCACCATGGCTACCGTCTGCCACTCAAGATCATTGGAATTGACCGTTTGACCTCGTTGCAACACGTTACGTGCGACGGGAATTTTAAGTTCCATTTTCAGTTTGACCGGCACGCGTATTTTTTTTTCCAACACTCCGTTAACCAAAACCGATACCCCAACCGATTGCTGTCCCGACACCTTTTGGGCCGAAACGGGTTCAACTACCCAATCTACTTTGCCATCGGGCAAGTCGAGAACGTAGCGATATCCGACCCCTTCCACACGCAAGTCCGCCCTCTGTCGAACAAAAAAGCTGTGAAGTTCTTCGGCGACAATCTGGTTGATCTCGTCGGAACTGATGACTTGAGACCAAGCCGTCTGTGTCAGCAAAGCCGCCATAAATCCCGTCACCACCACTGTTCGAAGAAACATGTTACCTCTTGAGTTGAATAACCATTCCAAGCATGGAGTCTGCAGTTTGGATGGATTTGGTACCAATTTCATAAGCGCGTTGGGTGGTGATCATGTCCACCATTTCAGTGACCATATTAACATTGGATTGTTCAAGACAGTGCTGTTTGATGCCACCAAGACCATCTTGTGTGGGATTGGCAATGATGGGAGTCCCTGAGGCAGAACTTTCCACAAATAAGTTGCCGCCAATGGCAGTCAATCCAGGGGGGTTGACAAAATTGGCCAACTGAATTTGGCCCTGATCTTTTATAAACCCCGGATTATCTTTGATTCCAAAACCAATATTACCGTCTTTCTCAATGGAAATTCTGGTATGGTTGGTAATGTCTATTCCTACCTGTCCCCCTACCAAAGGATAGCCATCAGATGTAACAATGTTGCCCTGATCGTTAACATGGAAATTGCCGTCACGCGTATAGCCGATTTCACCGCTTGGAAGTTCGACCTGGAAAAAACCCGCGCCGGTGATGGCCATGTCAACATTAAACGGATCCTCACTGGTTGGAATAGCACTTCCTTGCGAAAATTCCTTACTGACGGATGCTACACGAACGCCGTGTCCCAACTGAACTCCAACGGGAACGGTCGTGCCTGCGTCCGATGTCTGACTTCCTGCCGGTCGCATATTGGCATACAGGCAGTCTTGAAAGTTGGTGCGCGAATGCTTAAAACCGGTGGTATTTACGTTCGCCAGATTGTTGGAAATAACGTCGATGCCAACCTGAGCCGCTTGCATTCCGGTGGCAGAGGTCCATAGGGCGCGAATCATCTTCCAGTCTCCTTAAAAAAACTACTAGCAAAACTTAAGTATCTAAAAAAACGACATCATTAACCCAAGCGACCAATTTGGTTGGCTTGGCTGTCGATCCCATCCAACTGTTGGATAACCTTCATGTAGCTTTCAAAACCACGATTGGCATCAATCATTTGTGTCATGGCTCGCACAGAATTGGCATTGGATTGTTCCAAACGTCCTTGATGGATGGCACCCGCACCGGCTGGGACTGGTGTCACTTGGCCATCAGAGGGAACAAAAAGATTATTACCCACCTTCTGGAGCGAGGCTGGGTTAATGTTCACTCTAGCCAGCTTTCCCAGCATCCCTCCCTGGCTTGACGCTATGGTCCCCTCTTTGCCAACTTCTACGGTGGTGTTACCAATGTTGATGGGAGCATTGCCCTCCCCCAGCACTTGAAATCCATCTCTCGTCACCAATTCACCAGAGGTATTGACGAGAAAAGAGCCATCCCTGGTATAGCGAACCCCTTCCGGTGTATTGACAGCAAAAAATCATTCTCCCTCAATCGCCATATCCAAGGGATTGCCAGTGGCCTGGAGAGCACCCTGACTCGTGCTGGTGACGGTACTGGGCGCAGCCGGATAGGTGACCGCCAGGGCATTGGTAGCGGGACTGCTGAATGGAAAGGGAATGTCCCCAGGCCCCCTGAGTCCCAGAAAACTGTCATCGGGCATGGGAAACTGTTCGGGACCTGGTTTGGTGAGGAACGAATCAAAGGTGATATCGCTCTCTTTGAAACCGGTGGTGTTAGCGTTAGCCAAGTTGTTGGCCAATATATCCATTCGCGTTTCCGTTCTGAGGGCACCGTTCACGGCAGCCCACACACCACTATCCATAGGTTTCTCCTTAATGCGCAAATTGATTGTTGCCATGCCGTTTCAAGCAATTATTGTGCCGCCATTGGCGGTTTGTCCCCAGGCTTTTTACTATTGTGCATAGATGCACGATTGAATCCTTCTTTCCCGGGACGATTCGTGGCACACTCTGCCCCCCGACGGGGAAAAACCTGCCACGTCAACTGTCAACCGGGGCACCAGACCAGGTTCATCCATGACCCATGTTACCGACGATCCCCGCCAGAAAACGGGCATCTCCAATGAAAAACAGCCTGCAACCGTGACAGAGACGCAACCGGGATCCTTGCAGGCATTGATCCACCTCATGGAGCGGTTGCGCGGGCCGGAGGGATGTCCGTGGGACCGGGAGCAGACATGGAACTCATTGATTCCATTCACCATAGAAGAGGCCTATGAAGTCGCCGAGGCGGTGGAAACGGGTCATTGGGAACACCTGAGGGATGAATTGGGGGATTTATTGTTTCATGTGGTGTTTTATAGCCGCATTGCCCAGGAGCAAAATCTTTTTAGCCTGAGGGATGTTATCCGTGGCGTCACCGAAAAAATGACCCGGCGTCACCCCCATGTGTTTGGTGCGGCGGAAAAACTGCAAATGGCGGGACAGGTGCCTGGGCGTTGGGAAGAGATCAAACGTCAGGAAAAGGTTGCCCTGGCCCGGGAAACGGGGGAGAATGCAATCCCTTCGGTTTTTGATGACATCAACAGCCGCCTTCCTGCGTTGTTGTGGGCGGCCAAGGTGCAGCGCAAAATGGGGCAGGTGGGGTTTGACTGGACAGACATTCACGCCGTGGCTGACAAGGTGCGCGAGGAATTGGACGAGTTGGATCGGGGGCACCAGCGGCAGGACCAGGCCAACATTGAGGAAGAAGTCGGCGATGTGCTGTTTACCATGGTCAACCTGGCCCGCCACCTCAAGGTCAACCCGGAAACCGCCTTGCGGGCCTCGACGCGCAAATTTCAGAACCGTTTTCGCTACATGGAAGAACGCTTGCACCGGGAAGGTCGTCACCCCAGGGAAACGCCGCTGGATGAATTGGAGGGGCTGTGGCAGGAAAGCAAAAAACACCGCCCGTAACTTCGTGTACCAGAAGAAAAATGACGGAATGTAATCCCTAGAGTATCTTGACCAACACCCCCATGATCGAAAACCCCACAACCATAAGGCCCCCTATGCGGGTAACGATGCGATATTCCAGTTCCTTGAGATCTACTTGTAGATCACGGCGCAACGCGACGAGATCCTGTTTGGTAGCCAACCGCTCTTCGATAAGTTCAGCCTGTGATTGGGCCAGGGCTTCCGCCTGTTCGTTGGTAAACCCGGCAGCCTTCATTTTTTTTGTATACGCTAAGGTGTCGAACGCAATGGCATGGGCCACGGATTTTTCCTCCTTTCAGCAGGTTCCATCCCCCCTCACTCAGTGCTAAGTATAGCACAGAAAAATGTCGAACCAACCATTAAAAAACAACATTCCAGTCCAGGATATTGAACATGATTGAACATTTACGCAACATTGCCATCATCGCCCATGTTGATCATGGCAAGACCACCCTGGTGGATCGGTTGTTGCAGCAGTCGGGCACGCTGCATTCTCGTGGTGAGATCAAGGAACGCATTATGGATTCCAACGATCTGGAGCGGGAGCGTGGCATTACAATTTTGGCGAAGAACACCGCCATTCGCTGGCGGGATTATCACATCAACATTGTGGATACCCCGGGGCATGCCGATTTTGGCGGCGAGGTGGAACGGGTGTTGTCCATGGTGGATTCGGTATTGTTGCTGGTGGATGCCGTCGATGGTCCCATGCCGCAGACCCGTTTTGTGACCCGCAAAGCGTTTGCCATGGGTTTCAAACCCATCGTCGTCATCAACAAGGTGGACCGTCCCGGGGCGCGGCCCCATTGGGTCTACGAACAAACCTTTGAATTGTTTGATCGCCTGGGGGCCACCGAGGAACAACTGGATTTTCCGGTGATTTATACTTCGGCTCTGGAGGGGTATGCTTCACGGGATGAGAATGTTCGTTCCGGGGATATGACACCGTTGTTTGAAGCCATTGTTGGCTACACGCCGCCCCCATCCGCCGATTTTGACGGACCTTTCCAGATGCGGGTTTCCTCGCTGGACTACAGCCCCTATGTTGGGCTTATCGGCATTGGCCGGGTGCATCGTGGACGGTTGAACACCAACAGCCTTGTCACCATTATTTCTCCTGAGGGTGAGCAACGGACCGCCAAGATCAGTCACATCTATGGTTTCCTCGGTCTGGAAAAGGTGGAAACCCAGGAGGCCCATGCCGGCCAGATCATTTCCTTTACCGGCTCCGACCGCTTGGTCATCTCCGACACGCTGTGTCATCCCGACTTTCCCGATCCGATGACCCCCCTTACAGTGGATGAACCCACGATTGTGATGACGTTTCAGGTCAATGATTCCCCCCTGGCGGGTCGGGAGGGCAAGCATGTCACTTCGCGCAAGCTCAGGGATCGATTGTTTCTTGAGGCGATTCACAATGTGGCCCTGCGGGTTGAGGAGACTGAAAATCCTGATCGTTTTCGGGTGTCGGGTCGGGGAGAGTTGCACCTGGGGATTCTTATCGAAAACATGCGGCGCGAGGGTTATGAGTTGGGGGTATCGCGGCCCGAGGCCATCGTGCGCATGGTGGACGGGGAGCCTATGGAGCCTTACGAACAGTTGACGGTGGATGTGGAGGACCGGCACCAGGGGGCGGTCATGGAGGCGTTGGGGGAACGTAAAGGTTTGATCCAGGACATGGTTCCCGATGGCAAAGGCCGTGTGCGTTTGGACTACATCATTCCCGCTCGTGGTCTGATCGGTTTCCAGACCGAATTTCGCACCATGACTTCTGGAACCGGAATTTTGCACCATCTATTCGACCATTATGGTCCTTTGGTCCATAAAACCATCGGTCAGCGCAAAAATGGGGTTCTCATCGCCAAAGATGTGGGGCGTGCCGTCGCCTATGCCCTGTGGAATCTCCAGGAACGGGGACGCCATCTGATCGGTCCAGGCGAGGAGGTCTATGAAGGGATGATCATCGGTTTGCACAGCCGTGACAACGATCTGGTGGTCAACGTCCTCAAGGCCAAACAATTGACCAACATACGCGCTGCCGGTTCCGATGAAAACATCGTCCTGACTCCCCCCATTCGTTTGGGTCTGGAACAGGCTTTGGAATTCATCGATGATGATGAACTGGTGGAAGTGACTCCCAAAACCATTCGCCTGCGGAAAAAATATTTGAAAGAACACGAACGCAAGCGGGGGGTCCGGGGGGGATCATCCCCCCCGGCGGAGGTTTGGAGGCAGAGCCTCCAAGGTTTTGTTTTTGAATTTGATTTTGACTTTGATTTTACTGCCCCCCAAGGGGGGTCTAGGGGCGTAGCCCCAGGGTTTTGATTTTGTTTTTTTGCCCGCAGGGCATCATGTTCTGAAACATTCAATGTTTTTTTGTGTCAAGGGATCTTTAATGCGATTGCCCTGACATGGGTTACCAACAATGTTGACATTTTAATCAATGCGGAGGAGAATCCTGCTACCGTGGTGAGATACTAAGGCTGGCGTTTCCAGGCTTTTGGTTTCACTGCCTCTCAAGGGAGTCTGGGGGCGCAGCCCCTTGGAGGTGGCAGTCCACAAGTTTCTTTTGATGATTTGGACAAAAAGTTCTCTTGAGTGTTGCGTTGGCCCGGTTGGGTCTATCTCAACCGGGTTTGGTTTGCGGTGTTTGTTGGTGCAAATTTGTTCCAAAGAGGTTTGCCCAAATTTTGTCCGTTGGCGTCTATCTTTAGAAAAAATGGGCGTCCCGGAATGAAGTAAGGTTGTATGTAACGTTGACGCACGATAGAATCCCACCCCTTTTACTGGAGTTGTTGACAATGCCGGTTCGTGAAACTGGAAAAGTGAAATGGTTCAACGATAGCAAAGGTTTCGGCTTTGTTGAGCGAGACAATGGCAAGGGCGATGTGTTTGTCCATCACAGTGCCATTGCGATGGAAGGCTTCAAGAGTCTGGCTGAGGGTCAGAAGGTTGAATTTGAAGTCAGCAAAGGCGACAAGGGACCGAAGGCAGACAATCTCAAGGTTCTGTAGGTCGTGGTTGGAATGTGTATGGGTATTTGCAGGTGATACTTAGGTGTATCGGAAAGACAAGGTTTGGTAGAAACTGCCACGGGGGTTAAGGGGGGGCATCCCCCCCCCCGGTGGGGTTTGGGGGCGAGAGTACCCAAGGTTTTGATTTTTGCCCTAAGGGCATCGTGTTTAGATAAAATCATGAAGAACTTTATGCTTGTGATGTGCCCTTGCCGTTAAGCTGCGTGGGTGGGAGTGGCTGAAGGAAATCCACACTCAGATCGGATGCCTTCATTATTTCTGGAGTGCCAAATGACTGAAATATGGAACCTGCTTTACGGCTTGTTGCTGATCCTTTTTTACGGCATCGTGTTGATTCTGACAGGACGGATCGGTCGGTTGCTGCTGATCGCCATCTGGAGAGGGAGCCTGATTTCTGCGGCTTTGGTTGTCATTTTGTCCAGGCTGGTCACTGTTGTTACCAGCCTAGCCAAGGCGTTATTTCCCATGGATCTGCTCAGGTTGCCCTTCCAGCCTTACTTTTCTCCCGAAGATCCTCGGTGCTACCGACTGACATCCGCCAACCGAAGACATCTCCAATTGATGGCGTTGGTTTTTACTCTGGTTCCAACGCTGATTCTGTGCCGTTGGATTTTCCAGGAAAGACAGATGCTGGAGCCACCACAGCAACAGTCTTCCGTCGCCATGGGCAAGCCCGAAGAACAGGTCATTCCAAAGGAAACTGTTCCTGCCGCAGCGAAAACTTTGCCCGAACAGACCGACTCGACGACCATGAAGCGGGAACCGGAACCTTCTCCGCTGCACAAGGAAAGTCCGCAGTTCTCCGACGCAACACCGAAGGTGGCTGTCGAGCCGACCGTGGTGCCTGCTGCCAAAAGCGAGACTGCAACGTCCGATCCTGATGCTGTAACGGCGACTCCTTCAGACCAGAAACCGGCCAATTTACAGCCGGTTGATCCTCCGGCCCGACGCATCGCCTTCCAGACGCCGAATGGCATTATGGAAGGTACCGTGGAATTACACAAATACGGTTCTTTTCTCATACGGTTGGATGGTGGCGGAAAGAAATGGGTTTTGGAAAAGGACGTTGTGAATCGTTGACGTATCGGAAAAACAAAGTTTGACAAAAATTTTTGCGGGGGTCCGGGGGGGATCATCCCCCCCGGCGGGGTTTGGGGCAGCGCCCCAAGGTTTTGTTTTTGAATTTAAACAAAAAGCTTCATGCCTAAGGGGGGTCTAGGGGCGCAGCCCCAGGGTTTTGATTTTTTGCCCGAAGGAAGTGATGTTCACAGGCCTCTTTCCGGCCCCAACTAACTAAAGACCCTCGCAGTTGCCTTCCACCAATCCCCGGTCCACGGCGACGCCGCTCCAGACGGGGAGAGTCCAGGAATCGTTGATCATGGACGGGGTCTCGTACAAGGCAATGAATCGATCCAGGGCGAGCCATTTTAGATCCATGGGGTTGACGGTGCGGCCAGGGGGGGGTTGTTTGAGTTCTTGTTGCAGGATGAAAAGGTCGGCATAATTTCTCATGATGGCCCTGGCAGAGTTTTAGAGTTATTATTGGCGTCGGGTCATGTCCCATTCCTTTGGAACCGTTGCTTTCCGAATAGCACTAAGCATGCCAGCGGCAGGGGGATCGCTGGATCGTGGTTTTGGTCTTGAGATATGTCAGCGGATGACTACCCTGTTTCGTCCCTGAGTTTTGGCTTGATACATGGCCAAATCAGCCCGCTCCAACTGGTCCTGCACGACATCCGACCCCGTTAGCTTTATGACTCCAAAGGAAGCCGTGACGGTGATGGGGGGGGTTGTTGGAGATGTGGCAATTTCGTACTCCGACAACCTTTGGCGCAAACGTTCGAGCAAAGCTCCGGCCCATGTCAGGGAAGTGTTGGAAAAAAAGATGACAAACTCTTCACCACCGTAGCGGAAAACCAAGTCGGTAGGACGCAGATTGGCTTTGATAAGGCGGGTGACCTCGACAAGAACCCGGTCGCCCACAATATGGCCATAAGTATCGTTGATTTTTTTAAAATAATCGACATCTACCATGGCAATCAATGATTCACGCCCGGGAACCCTGCCAATTTCCACAATTTCGCGATTGAGTGTGGCAAACAATTTTTCACGGCCAAGGGTGCTGGTCAGAGGATCGGTGTGCAGGATGTGATAGCAAACAAGATGATCAAATGCCGTTACCAACCAGCGAAAAGCCATCCTTTTGGCAGAGACTTCATCGTAGAGTCGGGACAGAATCTTTTTTTCACAAGTTCCGCTCCCATGGTGTTTCAGCATCAAACGGACAGCCTCATGCATGCGTAGATGCATGAAAGCGATGTCGCGAACCAGGGGATAGGCTTCCAGATTTGGTTTTTTTTGACACAGCAAACGCAGCCATTGGCCAAACTGGCAAAGTTCGTGAGCATTTTTGGCAGTGTATTCTTCTCCCAGAGACCCGCCACATATGAGAGCCCGGTGAAACCCCGCCAACCATTCATCGTGACTGACCATGGCCACTTCAAAACGGTGCATCAACGACCGGGATTCGATGACCGAAAAATCAAACTCTTCAAGCATCTCCTTCTCCTACCGTGAGAAGTAATCACTAATTACTTCTCGCCCAAAGATGGGACCCCCTCCACCATGCGAATGTGCCTTATCGTAGAGTGTTTTGCAATACAATTTTTAACCATCGAACGTACCATTCCTTTCCTCCCCTTTTATAAGGTTGACATTATTGCAGGGATTAAGGGGGGGATTATCCCCTCCTTGCTGCGGGAGTAAAGAAGATGATCGGTTGACCCTTGAGAACCAAAGATCGGCAAGTTTGTAGTGCAACCAAAAAATGATAGCGTAAGCTATTGAATATAGAGTAAATAAAAAAGACTATGTTAAACTTAGGCCAGAGCTTACAGGTGCGACGCCTTATTCATCCGGCGACAAAAAGACGATTTCCGGTTCTTGTTCGATAATCTCCAGACCGATGCGAAAACTGCGATCATTGGGACGGCAGAAAACAACTTTGCATCGATAGACATCCAGACCGCTTTCTCCAGAAACTTCCAATTCGACCACGTCGCCAATGTTGAGTTCGATCATGCAATTCAGCCCAAAACCCGCGATTCCCAGGTCCAACAATTCCACGGGTATGTTTTCTTTTTTCTGTTTCAGGATGGCTGGTTCACGATTGTCCAGGCGTTTGGAAATTCGTTGGTAATTTAATATATTGTTGGCAGACGAGTCATTCACCACGGTTCTCCAGTTTATTTAATTTTTTTAATCGTTGGCTTTGGCCACAGCGGGTTGTTGGGGTGGTGCAACCGTTTGGACTTCAAGGGGGATGTGGATCCGGCGAATGGATTAGATCAGCAGGGTTCAATAATTCCCGAGGCAGGGGGAAGACCAAATTTTCTTCACTGACCGAGAGCACTTCGACATTTTCCGGGTCAACGCCAAGGTGCTCCAAAAGACCTTCGACCAGCAACTCTGGGGCCGAGGCACCGGCAGTGATGCCCAAGGTTTGCACTCCCTGGAGCCATTCCATGCGGACATCGTCGGCGGATTCGATGAGGAAGGCAGAGGTTCCTTCCCGTTCTGCCACTTCGCGCAGGCGGTTGGAATTGCTGCTGTTGGGGGCACCCAAAACCAGTATCAGGTCACATCGTTTGGCCAGGGATTTGACGGCGTTTTGGCGATTTTGCGTGGCGTAGCAAATGTCTTCCCGCCCCGGGGAACGTATATTGGGAAAGCGGTCCCGGAGTCGATGCACTACGTGAGCGGTTTCATCCAACGAAAGGGTGGTCTGGGTGATATAGGCCACTTTTTGGATTGGACGATCGGGCAGAGTGGTGACAGACAGTTCATCGCGGATCACCTCCATGTTTCCCGGAGGGAGTTGTCCTACCGTGCCTTCGACCTCTGGATGTCCAGGGTGACCGATGAGGATGACCCGATAGCCGTCTTGATGGAGACGGATGGCTTGACGATGAACTTTTTCCACCAGGGGACAGGTGGCATCCAGAACGCGCAAGGGGCGTCGTTGTCCTTCAAGTTCCACCGCTTTGGAAACACCATGGGCGGAAAAAATGACCGTGGCACCATCGGGGACGACATCGAGTTCATCAACGAATACGGCCCCTTTTTTGCGCAAGGAATCCACGACCCAACGGTTATGGACAATTTCATGGCGGACATACAGGGGTGCCCCATAAACATCAAGGGCTTTTTCAACGATGGCTATTGCCCGTTCCACCCCGGCGCAAAATCCACGGGGTTGCGCCAACACAACATGCACTGCAAGATCCTCCTGTTGGTCATTTGGGGACGATCTGTTCGGTATTGATCCTTGTTTCGGCCACGGATTGTGCCTGGAGGCCGGAAAACTATTAAAAAGAAAGAAGGGGTCTGGGGAATTCTTTCCCCAGGGTTTTGACTTTAAACAAAAAAGCTTTCATGCTCCGTTTTTGATTTTTGTTTTTGACTTTGAACGGTAGAGCTTCCAAGCCGAAACCATTCAGTCCCGCCTTTTTGTTCTTCAAATTCCATTCAAAAGGTGCCCCCAGGGGGATGGAAACTTTATCACCCCGGCCAGTTTAATGTTCCCCTGACTTTACTAAAATTGTCAACTCCAAAGTGTCGCAACCATGTCACCATACCCTCCAAAAGTTCGGCAGTTCCCAGGGGGTTGCGAAACAGGGCGGTACCCAAGCCGATGGCCGTAGCCCCGGCCAGCACGAATTCCATGGCATCGCGTGCCGTAGTGATGCCCCCTTGGCCGATGATGGGAATTCCCCTGGGACCGGCGATTTGGTGGATGCGCCAAACCTGTAACAGGGCCACCGGTTTGATGGCGGGTCCGGAAAGCCCCCCCTGACCATTACCCAACACCGGTTGGCGTTTTTCCAGATCGATCGCCAATCCCATCAAGGTATTGATGGCGGAAATGGCATCGGTTCCGGCGTCGATGACCGCCCGGGTCATGAGGGCAATATCGGTGACGTTGGGAGAAAGTTTGGTGATGACAGGTTTGGATGTGGCGCGTTTGACGGTTTCCACCACCCGCGCTGCGACCAGGGGGTCGGAACCAAAGGCGGCTCCCCCCTCTTTGACGTTGGGGCAGGAAATATTGATTTCAATGCCGTCAATGGGGCTGTTATCAAAAATGCGTGCCACTTCACCGTATTCATCCACGGTGGATCCGGCGATGTTGGCAAAAAAACGGGTGGGCAGATGCTGGATGGCGGGCAATATTTTTTGCACGACATGGCGTGCACCTGGGTTTTGCAGCCCAATGGCGTTTAACATGCCACCGTGGGTTTCCACGACGCGTGGTGGTGGGTTGCCGAGGCGGGCTTCCAGGGTCGTCCCTTTAAGGAACACTGCCCCTACGGAAGAAAAGTCAACCCCATCGATTCGGGCCAGGTCTTCGCAAAAACCCACACAGCCGGAAAGCAGTGTCACCGGAGAGGCCAAGGGCACCCCCGCCAGCAGGATACCGACATCCGGCGGTTTTTTCATACTTTAGCAGTCCTTAATTTTACTAGGGCGTGTTGACATTTGATATTTGTTTACACTCCCCTGGAAAACTGACGCATCGTGAATAAAATTATTGAAAGAAAAAAGGGGTCTGGGGGATTGCCCCCAGGGTTTTGGTTTTGTTTTTGAATTTAAACAAAAAGCTTCATTACCCAAGGGGGTTTGGGGGCGAAGCCCCCAAGGTTTTGGTTCTTGCCTGAAGGGCATCATAAACAGGATACCCTTCAGGCAAAAAAACAAAATCAAAACCCTGGGGCTGCGCCCCTAGACCCCCCTTGGGGGGCAGTAAAATCAAAGTCAAAATCAAAGTCAAAATCAAAGTCAAAAGAAAAACCTTGTGGGCTGCTGCCTCCAAACCTCCGCCGGGGGGGATGATCCCCCCCGGA
>JACSDG010000141.1 GCA_015660855.1 Magnetococcales bacterium | reverse complement strand
AGAATTGGTGAGAGCCTGAACATTGGCGACGATATAAAGATTACCCTACTAGGCATCAAAGGTAATCAGGTACGCATCGGCATCGAAGCCCCACGCGATGTCCAGGTGCATCGTGAAGAAATTTACGACAAAATCAAGCGCGAAACCAGAAAAGCCAACCGACGCATGCCCGACTCAGTCCTCGACCAGGCCTCACGCATCCTTTCCGGCGGGGGATGACCCTGGCCGAGAAATCATCCCCCTCGGCGGGGTTAGGGGCGAGAACACCCAAGGTTTTGGTTTCTGCCCGCAAGGCATGTTGGGGATCATCCCCCCCGGCGGGGTTTGGGGCAGCGCCCCAAGGTTTTGTTTTTGAATTAAAACAAAAAAGCTTTTTTGCCTATGGGGGTTTGGGGGCGAGAGCACCCAAGGTTTTGGTTTTTGCCCGAAGGGCATCATGTTCGGGAGATCAACCGGATCTGGCCACTTATGAAAAAATTGAAAAGGATACTCCTGGTTGCCGGCCGCTACCTCCAGGAAAATCCCTACCGAGAAGTTCACCTGAAACGACTCTTTGAGGCTCGCGGGGTGGAGGTTGCTTTGGCCATCCCGGGACGCGGAATCAACAAGGGCGGGTTCACCCCCGAATCACGCAACGACCCGGTTTTCGAGCGGGAAAAGGCCCTGTGGGTTGATGGGCATTGGGATTTCCAGGCAGCGATGCGGGGATGTCAGGCCGTTGTTCTCAGCACCTGGAGATCCTACGACCCCCTGGCCGACATGGCCCGCCACAAAGGGTTGCCTACCATCAACTTCGCCGCCACCAGCGGGCAGGACCACTGGCCGAACAATGTCGATCACTGCCTGGTACGGAGCAGGATGGCCATCTCCCTGTTGAATTATCTTTGCCGAACCGGACAGGTTGAAGGTTGTGTCCCCGAAAGCCGAATGTCCATCGTCGGTTCAATGTTACATGAATCCCCCGATGGAATGGTCTCTCGTCCAACCATGGACAGAGAATTTTTTTGCCAAAGGTACGGATTGGATCCATCGCGGCGCATCGTCGTGCTGTTTCCGGCTGGCGTTGCCCCCTACCGGGTCAAAGTTCCCCTGTGGCGTCCGGAATGGTCCCCATCCCAGGTCGACGAATACATCAGAAAAATGATTGGCGAATACTTTTTAATATGCAAGACGGTTCGAGATGCCGGATGCAATCTTCTGATCAAACTTCACCCCACCGCCTACGCCAGCTATTGGTGCAGGGAGGGCGAGGAAGCCGACTTCTGGAGCCAAAACGCCGAGACCAGCCTGTTGGCACCGCAAGACACCCAGGCCATGTTCCGCCACATGGACATCGGCGTCGGCATCAATACCAACGCATCCATGGATGCCGGATATTTCAACAAACCTTTCATCTATATCAGTCCAGATTCTGTCCCCCTCGGTCCCTCCATTGCGACGGTAAGCGAAATTGAGGCCTGCTGCGGCATCCCTCTTGGCCCGTCAAGCCACTGGTATACCAGACCCAAGACATCCCCCACACCCTGGATGTCATCCTGGCTGGGGCATTTTTGCACCATGGAACAGTTGTCCGAATTGCTCAACGATCCACAAACCTACACCATCGACCCGTCTCATGCGCAAAGTTATATCACAGAATTCTGGCACCGCAACGATCAGCAAACCGGCTTGCGCATCGTCAACGCTTCACTGGAAATTTTTGAATCCGCACTTGCCAACTCCGATTTTCCCACCAAAATTCGCCGGTTGCGACATGCCATCGACTTAAATTATCTGCGCGCTGGCATCCAGAAAATAATTTCATAATGGGTTTGGGAACGGGTGCGCGCTTTGGCCGAATTGACGGACGTAACTTTGCATGGATTACGTCATGCGTTCGCGTCGGTTGGCGGCATCGACGACTATGCCAGAACGCGCCACATGAGCCGTTCCGGGTTCCTTGCTCAAGCAGCGGAAAACGCCCTGCGTCTGGAGTAAGCCCCCACGAGACGCCCGGCCTACCGCGACGGCGGGAAAAGGGGACACCTTTCACCCCCTGGCCGGGCAATCCCTTGAAAGGGATCTATTTGGATTCCGGGGACTTACCCAACCAATAGAACCAAGAGCGAGAGGGTGTGACAGGCAATGAGGGGGGGGCCACCAGCAAGGAAAAAATACGCCAGAAATGCGCGCAGGGGCAAGGCGAGGCATTTTCAACGGGGAGATGGGGAGACCGGGGGCGCGGGTGAAGGGGTGGGCAGGCGCATTTCCTGGGAGGCAGGGATGGGCGGCACGTATTGAACCGGAATTGGCCAAAGGCGCAAAAGGCCGAATGCAGCAAGGAACATGGCACCCATCTTGATCACCATGCGGAGTTCCATTTCCTTGAGCCGGGTTTCCATTTTGGTGTCCAATTCCTTGATGTCCCGCTTCAGGTTGGCTTCAATGGCGGCCATGTCCTTGCGAAGATTGGCTTCCACAACAGCCAGTTCCTGCCTGGTGGCCAGCCCGTCCAGGCGGCCTTTCACCTGCTGTTCATTGCGGTCCGCCAGGATATCGAATTTCTCTGCCGTCTGCTTGTCGCGTTTGGTCGTGAGATCATCCATACGGGCATCCATCTGGCGCATGACCGTGGCCAGAACCTTTACCTGGGCTTCGGCCTGGGCGGGAGGCACTCCGGCACCTTCCAGTTCCTTCACAAAGGCCAGCGTGTCAAACGGGATGGCGTGGTTCATGGGGTCATCTCCTGGTGGATTGGCAACTCCAAAATACTGTATCCGATCCAGGCCAACCCCGTCCAATCATTTCCGTTTGACTCCGAGGAGGGCCGGGGGAGATGATGGCGGGTACGGGGCTGAACCGCCCCTACAGAAGCGGATCCGCACCCGTCAGACCCTGCGGATTTTTTGTGCCTGAATTCCGGCATGCGCTTTGCTGCCTGTCTTCCTGACCGGGTAATACCCCGCAAGGGGGAATCAACTCGCCGTCTTCTGTCGGTGTTCCCGGCGTGTCGGCAGGGTGCGATTTTTTCCAACGGATTGCTATTTGATTGCTGAAACAAAAACAGCCACCTTGCGAGTGGCCGTAACTGTTCTAATTTATTGGCGCGCGGTACAGGATTTGAACCTGTGACCTTTGGCTCCGGAGGCCAACGCTCTATCCAGCTGAGCTAACCGCGCCCGTGCTCCAGATGGCAACAACCACCCTGCGGCCATCATAGTGAAGAAATGGTGTTCCTGTCAAAGGTAACAACAGCCTGTCTTGACAATAGGGGATAGGGACGTTTACCGTGGCCTAGTTTGGATAACATCCCGTGATCCTTGTAAGGAAGGAGAAAATAAAAAAAATGAGCGACAAAATCATCCAAACCACCGACGATACGTTCAAGAAGGATGTCCTCCAATCGGAACTGCCAACCTTGGTGGACTTCTGGGCGGAATGGTGCGGACCCTGCAAACAGATAGGCCCCTCACTCGAAGAAATGGCCGACAAGTTCGATGGACGGCTCAAGGTTTGCAAACTGAATATCGATCATAATCCCAATACCCCATCCCAGTACGGTGTGCGCGGTATCCCGACCTTGATCATTTTCAAGGGGGGGCAAATTGAAGCCACCAAGATAGGTGCCATGCCCAAGTCCAAGCTGTTTGAATGGGTCGAGGGGGTTCTTTAATCCCTGGGAAGTTCCTTTGGGGGGGGGGTGATCCTCCCCTTACCCCCCGCAGTATTGAAAAAATGCCTCTGCCCGATGACAGGGCACCTCAGCCGCATGTGTCCGCAGGGATTTGCCATCGGATGAAAAAGGCGCGCAAATCCCCTTCGGGAACATCCTTCAGGCACAGACGTTTGTTGCGTGAACGCTCGCCGTGAACCAGTTCGACGCGCCCTTTGGCCAGACGCAACTCCTGAGCCATGAAGCGGATCAGAGCTTGGTTGGCCGCTCCGTCCACCGGAGGGGCGTTCAGGGCTATGCGCACCGCACGACCACGCAACCCTGTCACCCCCTCCCGGGATGCACGGGGCTGCACGCAAACCTCCAGGTGATAGTCCCCACCGTGCCAACAACCAGGCCCCATGGTCGCCCCCCTACATGGGCAGGTTGCCCTGGTGGGATGATGAAAAACCGCCGCCTCCCATGCCACTCAATGCAAGTACCGTAACCAACTGCTGCAACAGCGAAAGTGCAAACAGTACCAGAACAATCGCAACCAGAGGGGTAATATCCAATCCCGAAACCGTAGGTACCCGGCTACGCATAGGTTTGACCGCAGGCTCCGTCACCTGAAACACAAATCGTGTCAAAGGATGATGCAGGTTCAACCCCATGGGCCGACGTTTTCTGAATGTATACCAAGCATGAAAATGAAACCCCGCCCGAACGAACAAAAGCAGCATGTAGAGAGTCAGCAACAGGTGGGCAAAGGCCAACAGTTCGCCAAAGAACCCCAGCAAAGCTCCCCCTCCCATGCCGCCACGCAACAACCCCACAATCAACCTTTGCGCCAGTTGCACTGTCAACAGAGCGGCGATGGGAGAAAGATCCAAACCGGCAACCGTCGGAATCCATCGGCGAAACGGACCCAACACCGGTTCGGTGGCCTGAATCAAAAATTGAACAATGGGATTGTAAGGGTCGGGATTGACCCAGGAAATCAATACCCGTATCAGGATCAACCAAGTGAAAATACTCAGGATAAAATCAAGCAAAACAGCCAAGGAACCGGACAAACCCATCGGATTCATACTCCTACGCCTCCCCTGACGATCCTTGCAAAGGCGGCGACTCTTGAGAAAAACGGTTACAGACCCGGCCTTTGTACCCCATCGTCGCTGCAACAATCAACGCCATCTAATGTGCATCAAGATGGCCAATGCTGTTCTCTGGGCTGCTGCGTGGTCCTGACAGTCCCAGAAATAAATTTTTTTCGCTATTATGCAAAAATTTGTTAGTCTATTGCGTGGAGGGTGGGATAACAAGCTGCCGTCCATTTTTCTGCGGCGATGCCCGGAGGGTTTTCCATTTCAAATTGCCAGACATTGTGCGTAAAAGTTTGGAATTGCATCGTTTTTTCCTTGGGTCTCGCGCCGAGCGCGTTATCAGGAAAAAGTCAATAAAAACAACTGTTCCACCCATTCCTGGCCAGCCACGCCCTCGGAATCAAAATAGAGCCTTATTTATTTGCCCAGAGGACATAACATTCCTTGAAACCAGGAAAAATCCACCATGATCAACAAACTTTTCCTCTTGATTTTTTTTCTGGTCGCCCCGGTATTGTCTGCCCCACTTCAGGCTGGACCTCTCACCCCGGACCAGACGCCGGAACCACTCAAACCCTGGGTGGACTGGGTTCTCCATGGCAAAGAGGAAACCCGCTGCCCCCGTCTGCCCGGCAGTGACGCAACCACCCTCTGTCCCTGGCCCTCCCGTCTGACCCTGAACCTGAAGGAAACCGGCGGACGCTTCCGCCAGGAGTGGCAACTTTTCGCTCCTGGCTGGGTGCCGCTGCCCGGTGGGCCGCAAATCTGGCCCCAGGGACTCACCGTCGCCAACAAACCCCATCCCCTCTTGGCCAGAGATGGTCAACCGGGGGTGTGGCTCCCGGTGGGGCAACATCAACTGGAAGGAAACCTCCTTTGGCAAACCATGCCCGAATCTCTGCCCATTCCACCCGCCACCGCCCTGATTGAGTTAACCCTGTCAGGCCAAACGGTACCTTTTCCAAGCCGCGATCAGGAAGGATGGCTCTGGTTGCGAACCAAACCCATCCACGATGGCAATCGTCCCGAAGACGAAGATCGCATGGACCTTACCGTCCACCGCCAAATCGTCGATGGCGTACCCGTCACCATCGTCACACAAGTGGAGGCGGTAGTCTCCGGCAAAAGCCGCGAGGTGCTTCTCGACCAACCTCTGGCCGAGGGCTTCATCCCCATGAATATCACCAGCCCCCTGCCCGCCCGCATGGAAGAAGATGGTCGTCTGCGTCTTCAAGTCCGCCCCGGTCGTTGGAAAATCCACCTCACCCACCGCCTGACCGGACGCGGGGAAACCATCGGTCTCCCCCACCCTCCGGGAAAAAACTGGCCTACAGAAGAAATATGGGTTTTTCAGGCCAATCCCTCCTTGCGCTTGATAGAACCTTCCGGACTTCCAGCCGTGGATCCGCAGCAAACCAGCCTGCCCATGGATTGGAGAAATCTTCCCGCTTTCCTCGTTAAATCAGGCGAGGCCATGACCCTCAACGAAAAACGCCGTGGGGCCAGCAATCTGGAAGAGCGCCGTTTTTCCATGACCCGATCCTGGTGGCTGGATTTCGACGGTCGGGGATTGACCGTTCAGGACCGGATTCAAGGAACCCAGCAACAACCCCGTCGGCTAGAAATAACCCACCCCTTCCAGTTGGGACGGGTGGTCGTCGCCGGGCGCGACCAGTTCATCACCAAACTGCCAGAAAGCAACTTTGTCGGGGTGGAACTGCGCGACGATTCCCTGGACATCATCGCCGAAAGCCGCATTGAAGATGCCGCAAACACCCTGCCCGTCGTAGGTTGGAATGAAGATTTTCAAAGCCTTTCGGGAATACTGCATCTCCCCCCAGGTTGGCGGATTTTCTCCGTGAACGGGGCCGACTCCGCCAGCCCCACATGGGTGGGAAGTTGGACCCTGCTGGATTTTTTCCTCCTTCTCATCACCGCCATGGCCGTGGCCAAACTTTGGGGACGGTCCTGGGGATTCTTCACGGTAATCACCATCGCCCTCTCCTATCACGATGAAAATGCGCTGGCCTGGATCCTGCTCCACATCCTTGCGGCCGTGGCCCTCCTGCGCGTTGTACCCACGGGCCGTTTTCGTCGCTTTCTGGAGTTTTACCGTGGCGGGGCGTTTGTCGCCCTGGCCATGGTTTTTCTACCCTTCGCCGTAGCGCAAGTGCGACAGGGCCTCCACCCCCAACTGGAGTTCCCTGAATCCATGATGACCTATGGCAGTGCCCCCCCGATGGAAATACAAAAGGTCAGCCAGGAAGCCGCCGCAACGGGCGATGAAATGGAAGAAGGAGCCGCATTGACCAATCGTTCCAGCAAGACCGCCCGTTATTCCATCCTTTCCGGCGCACCTCAACCCATCGAAAGCAAGAAAGAACGCCTCCTGGAAAAAATAGACCCCAATGCCCGCATTCAAACCGGCCCCGGTCTGCCAGACTGGAATTGGCGAAAAATTTCTCTGAATTGGCACGGCCCGGTCACCCGCAACCAGGAAATTACATTCCATTTTCTGCCCCCCGCCGCCAACCGTTTTCTGTCCTTTGCCCGCGTCCTTTTTTTTACATTATTGCTCTGGCGCGTCGCCTTTCCCGGTCCCGGATCTCTGCCCTGGTCCTGGAAAAAAATGGTGCCGATCGCGCTGGTTTTTTTCTTCCTTGGCGCACCCACACCCGCCAAAGCCGCTGATTTTCCCAACCCGGAGATGCTCCAGGAGTTGCAAAACCGCCTGCTTGCACCGCCCGACTGCCTGCCCAACTGCACCGACATTTCCCGCATGAAAATAGAGATTACCTCCGAAGCACTCCGTCTGCTTGTCGAAGCCCACGCCCAGGAAACCTCTGTCCTCCCCCTCCCCGGCGATTTCAACAATTGGTCACCCAAAACCATTCTTCTGAATAACCTCCCCGCTTCGGCCTTGGCACGCATCCCTGGCGGACATCTTGGCTTGGCTTTGGAAAAAGGAACCCATCAGATTGTCATGGAAGGACCTCTGCCCTACAAGGAGAGGGTGCAAATTTCCCTGCCCGTGCCCCCTCACAGGGCCGACTTGCAAGCCCAGGGATGGAGTGTCGAGGGAATTCTTGCCGACGGCCGGGTTCAGGCCAGCCTGCTGTTGATTCGGGAATCGCGCAAGGAAACAGACAAAACTCAGGAAACCGAAACACTCCATGGCGATCCTTTGCCGGCCTTCCTCAATGTTGTGCGCCGATTACACCTGCATCAGGATTGGAGTGTCGATACCACGGTGACCCGCCTGACTCCCGGCAACAATGCCGTCGTCCTGCGCCTGCCCTTGCTGGCGGGAGAATCGGTCACCACACCCGGTTTGCAGGTCGAAGGTGGAGAAATTCTGCTCAATCTTCCGGCCCACGCAACGTCTCTTTCCTGGTCGAGCCGCCTGACCACCACAACATCCTTGACCCTAACCGCCCCAGATCAAACCGCGTGGAGCGAAACCTGGTCGGTGCAGGTCAGTCCCATCTGGCATATGGAAAGCGTCGGAATCCCGCCGATCCAAAGGCTGACGGGCCAGGAAATGGCGCAAACATGGAATCCCTGGCCGGGAGAAACCTTGACTTTAAACATTCAACGCCCCCAGGGCACATCCGGTCCCACCCTGACCATCCAAAAGGCCACCCTCAACATCACCCCCGGACAGCGGGCTGTCGATGCCCAATTGGATCTGACCTTGCTCAGTAGCCAGGGCGGCCAGCACGCCATCCAATTGCCAGCAAGTGCGCGGTTGAATTCTTTGGTTATCAACAACCGGGCACAACCGATCAATCAGCAGGGAGAAAATGTCCTTCTTCCCGTGACCCCCGGCCTTTCCACTTACCGTTTGGCCTGGCAGGAGGATCGAGGAATGGAAACCCGCTTTTCCACTTCCACGGTGAATCTCGGGCTGCCGTCCGTCAACATGCGAACCACCATCCGGTTGCCCAGAGACCGTTGGCTGCTTCTGGCCGGGGGACCACAGCTCGGTCCGGCCGTTCTTGTCTGGGGCGTGTTGGCGGTGATCGTTCTGGCATCCCTGGGTCTGAGCCGTGTCTCTGGACTGCCTTTGCGTTTCCGACAATGGTTCCTGCTTGGGACAGGCTTGGCCACGGTACTTGATTTTTCGGCATTGGCCATAGTGGCCTGGTTTTTCCTCATGCGTAAACGTTCACGCATCAACCTGGAGGGGTATCGTTGGTTTAATTTTATGCAGTTGTTGCTGGGATTCTGGACCCTGGTGGCTTTTGTCAGTTTGTTGGGTCACATTCACTCGGGGTTGTTGGGTTTGCCGGAAATGCAGGTCATGGGCAACGGTTCCACTCTGTTTCAGCTCAACTGGTATCTGGATCGCAGTGGTCCCATTTTGCCTGACGCATGGGTGATTTCATTGCCTTTGGCAGTCTATCGCCTGATCATGCTGGCCTGGGCCTTATGGTTGGCGGCGGCAATCATGGCCTGGGCCAAGTGGGGCTGGGAATGTTTTTCCATGGGGGGCATCTGGCGGGGCAAACTACAACGCAAACTGGAAAAAGAATAGCCCCGACGCAGCCACCCAGTCCCCCCTCCTTTTTTTAGATTATTCCGTGATTATTTGTTCGGAATGAATTAGAAAATGAGTTCCCTATGCCGGACAAACCGGGTACCCTGTCAGCTGATGGTGCCGTGAACAGGAGACATCGTTATGTCGCAGGCTGTGACCTTTGATGACGTCTGGAAAATGTTCCAGGAAGTTTCCGCTCAAATGAGGGAAACCGACCATAAATTCCAGGAAATGGTCAGAGAAGACCGTGAGCGGAGAGCGGAACTCGACCGTAGATTCCAGGATACCGACCGCAAG
>JACSDG010000140.1 GCA_015660855.1 Magnetococcales bacterium | reverse complement strand
CCTCGGAAAGGAGATCAGGCTACCGGACGAACGGACAATTCCCCGGATTGACACCTTTCAGTCAATTTGAATATTGGAACCTCTCGGACACACCCCCCCGGACCCCCGCAATAATTTATTATCCGACGCCCCCCTGGAACGCCTGCAACCAGGCTTGCAAACCTTGGTTGACCTCCAACCATTCCGATTTCATCCGCTCCAGAATCTCTCTGCCTTGTTCTTCCCGCCCCGGTCCATCCGCCAAAGATTCCAGCCGCCGCCCCAACTCCGCCATCCTCGAAGCCCCGACATAACCCGATTGGGATTTCAGACTGTGTGCCGCCCGCGCCGCCTTGTCAAACCCTTCGCCCCCCAAACCGGCCGCCATTGCCTCCAGATGCCGTGGAATCGCTGCCAAATATTCATGAATCAGCCCCCGCATCTGGCCAGGATCATCCTTGAAGATCATCACCATGGATGCCAAAGCTTTTTCGTCCAAAACCCCCTCTTTCGCACCCTTGGGGGCAAACCCGGGGATTGCGACATCCTTCACATTTTCCACCGCTTCTCCATTCCCCATCTCTTCACCCAACCAACGCACCAACATGCGTTCCAACATTTCCCAACGCACCGGCTTGGGCAAATAGTCATCCATTCCCGCTTGCAGACACTGGCGACGATCCTCCTCCAGGGCATGCGCCGTCATGGCAATGACAGGAAGCGTTCCACGCCCCTGGGCCATTTCCATCCTGCGTATCGCCCGCGTGGCATCCAAACCATCCATGACCGGCATCTGAACATCCATCAACACCAGGTCATAATCATCCCGCTGCACCCTCTCCAACGCCTCCGCCCCGTTGGTGGCCAACGTGACCTCCAAACCCAGTCGCCGCAACATCCCCATGGCCACCTGCTGGTTGATGACGGTATCTTCCACCAACAGTACACGACCACGAAACCTCGCTTGCGTCCTTTCCGACCCCTCTTTGCCAATTTTTTTTGTCCCCATCACCGGAGTCCTGGACTTGATCAAACTCGCCAATCCATCAAGAATTTTGGCCTTCCCCGCCGGTTTCATGAGACATAAATCGATTCCTGCCGCACGCAACACTTCCCGATCCGGCTGCATGCCGGAACTGAATAACATCAGGTTGACGGGAGGGATGTCATGATCGCGGCGAATGGCTCGCGCCAATTCCAGACCATCCATTTCCGGCATGTGAAAATCAAGGATCGCAACCCGAAATGCCGCGCGACGATTATGCGGATCCTTCTGCCGTCGCAACACCGCCAGGGCCTCGGAACCCGAATGAACACTCCGGTGAGGAATCCCCCACGATTTAAAATAATGCTCCAAAATTCCACGGTTGGTTTCGTTGTCATCGACAATGAGCACATAGGCCCAGCGTAAACTTTCAATGACCCCCTGCCGGTCATAATCGCTGTTGGCAAAGGGAATAGAAAACTTGAAGGAAGATCCCACCCCTGGCGTGCTGTCCACCTCAATATGCCCCCCCATGGCCTCCACCAATTGCCGCGAAATCACCAACCCCAAACCGGTGCCGCCATATTTGCGCGTGGTGGAACCATCGGCTTGAGTAAACGGTTGAAAAATTTTCTCCCGTACCGAGGGATCCATGCCGATGCCGGTATCACTGATCCTAAAGCCAACCACCATGGCATCACTCTGCGGCGAAGATTCCAGCGTCACCCCCACCACCACCTCGCCTTTTTCGGTAAACTTGATGGCATTGGCAATCAGGTTGATCAACACCTGACGCAAACGCAATGAATCCCCCACCAGCCGGGTGGGAAGCTCCGGTTGAATATAAACGGCCAGTTCCAAACCTTTGCCGTGGGCACGGTCGGCCAGCATAGCCGCCGTATCTTCAACCATCTCGGTCAAGACAAACGGTGATTCTTCCAGTTCCAACCGCCCCGCCTCAATCTTGGAAAAATCGAGGATGTCATTGATAACGGCCAGTTGCAATTCCGCCGACTTGATGGCTGTCGTCAGATAGTGCCTTTGGTCGGCATTCAGCTCGGTTCGATCCAAAAGCTCCAACATACCCACCACCCCATTCATGGGGGTACGTACTTCATGGCTCATATTGGCCAGAAAATCACTTTTGGCACGGCTGGCCGCCTCAGCCTGTTCCTTGGCGACCTGAAGTTCGCGCTCCATACGCTTGCGTTTGGTGATGTCGGTGGCGATACCGCATAAAACGGTCGTCGGATTGTCACCGATAGCCAAGGGAAACTTGGTCATGAAAAAAACCCGCTCCCCATCCGCGCCAACCATGATAATCTCAGTCTCAACCAAACATTTTCGCTCAAGAACATCCTGATCGGCTTCCACCATAGGCACGGCCAAATCAGCCCCAAACAAATCCACAGCCCGCTGACCCAATACCGCAGAAGCCTGAAGTCCAAGAAAAGTTTCAAAGGATCGGTTGATAAACAAATAACATCCATGGGCATCCTTGAGGAAAACGATGCTGGACATATTGTTCAAAATCGCTTCCATCTGCGCCTGGGTTTCCTGGCGCTCTCTCTGTGCCCTGACCATCTGTTCCGCCATCGCTTTTTCGGCGGAAATATCCCGCGATGTGGCTACAAACTGCTGAATGGAGCCGTCCGGACCACGAATGGGGGATATATTGACCCAGGTCCAATAGAGACTGCCATCACGCTTGCGATTTTGAATCTCCCCGCGCCAAACTTGCCCTTGGTGTATCGTGTTCCACAAAGTTTCGTTGAATTCCCGATCCTGCAATCCCGACTTTAAAATTTTTTGATCCCGGCCTACCAGATCTTCCATGGGATACCCGGTAACCTCGGTCAATTTCAGGTTGACGTATTCAATGATTCCCTGGGGATTGGTAATCATCACCATGCTGGGGTTGTATTCCAGGACATTAGCCAGTTTGCGGTATTCGTTTTCCACCTCCTTGAGGGCTGAAAGATCGCGTATGATGATGGAGTGCCGTACCGCCCGGTCCACACGCACACGGGCGACCGAAATATGCAAAGGCCGTCGGGAACCATCTTTGCGGTTCCCCAACACTTCAAAACCGAATCCCATCGCGGCATCCTCCGTGACCGCACGGTCCGCCGGGAGCAAATATTTGCCTATTCCAGGAATTAACCGCTCCGCTTTTTCGCCGACGACTTCCCGCTCCACACAACCAAAAATACGGGCAGCACCCTGGTTGATGCCCAGAATGCCCCCCTCGCCATCGGTGGTAACGATGCCATCGGCGGCGCGTTGAAGGACGGCATTGAGGCGATCTTCCTGGGCCACCATCATCCGCTTGCTGCGGGCGGCTTCCAACAGGTTACGAATTCTGTTTTCCAAAAGGGCCAAATTTCCGGCCATGACGAAAAAATCATCCACCCCAGCGACAACCGCCTGACGGATCTCTTCCTGGGTCTCCCGGTGGTTAATCAGACCCAGAACCGAGGTTGTCACCGAACCGGTAAACTCCTTGAGCATCCCAAGGGTCAAATGCCCATCGTGCCGGGACCAGGAAAGATCGACCAGCACCAAATCCAAAGACAATGTCTTTAATAGCGACCGGGCCTTTTCCCCTTCGTCAATCAGCATTGCCTGATAGCCCCATTGTGGCCAATACGGTGCCAATCGCCTGTTGAAGCGCGGATGGGTTCCCAGGAGTAACATGGGAATCTTGCTATCGGTATCCGGTTCGTCATACATGATCGGACGGGCCCCTTTCCACGCAAACTTTGGCGTCTTTATTTGTGACGAAGTAACGGATTGGCTTTGGATAATTGGAATTTTTTTTGTTCAAAGCCTGGGGTCTTATTGGGTACGGCGGGGGGGGATCCAAACGATCTCGCTGCACCACCCTGTCGCGGGCGATACCGGGACAGGATGATGCCGGGGCAGCAGGAGAGACCACGCAGGTCGATGGGAAAAATTTGCCTGGGCGACCCATCATGGTCCCGCAACGGACATCACAATCACATGACCGTATTGTTCAATTGCATTTTCTGCAACCCGGCGTTGGAAATCGATACCCGATAGGCCGAGGAAGATCGGAAAGAAGGCGATTTTTCGCCGAGACGCTCCGCAACCTTCTCTCGCGGTGAACGGTGACCCGCCGGTTTGGCCGTATTTTCACGGGGTTGCTGCTGAAGACCCGCAGCCATTTTTACGGCACGGTCGATAAGATAGCTGGCAGCACTGGCGACATCCATGGTTCGTTCCTTCTCGGCTCTGACCAAAGGTTTCACCCTCGATCTGGGAATCCTGCGTCGCGACTTGATCCTGACTCTCTCGACGCTTGAAGGTTATCCATGCAATGCACATGCCACAAATCTTTGTCTATTGGACCTGCAAATCTGGACAATGCCCAAGTTTACAGTTAATCTCTCCCACTCTTGTCGGGGCGTGGCGCAGCCTGGTAGCGCACTAGCATGGGGTGCTAGGGGTCGGAAGTTCGAATCTTCTCGCCCCGACCATTTTTGCATAAAAAAATCAAGCGGTTCCGTTCAGACGGCAACCGCTTTTTTTTGTGGATCCTTCCACCGTGACCAAAACGTGCCGGAAAATCCAACCTGGAGGCCTTATCTGCGCTCCCTGAGGCAATTTTTTCCGCCGTCAAAAACAATCGAACAACATTGTCCGCAGTCATGTACACGTCCTTGTAGGGCCAAGTGGGCAGAAACACAAGAATGCCGTTTTCTGCTCCATTTTTCTGTGGGACAGGAGCATCTGAATTTGGTAAGAAAACCAACCATGTTAAGCAATGGTGACGAAAGAGTTTACGCAACCTATAGAGACCAAAGCATCAATCCCAAGGACCCAGTCCAAGGATTTGGTCGCACCGTTAACTTATCCACTCGGGACATAGGCCTTGAAGAGGCTGTCGTTCCGACTTTTTTGGTGACGACCATGGTCAATGAACTACAATTTATTGGCGTCCTTCTCCCGCCCGATGTCAAATTTTTGCAGTGCATGCGAGAACATGCTGATTTTGTTCCAGTCGTAAGTAGCAACCGCTATGGCGTTTTTATAATGTCGGGCGTACCTTCCACTTAGAAGAGGAACGCAATTATAGATACCTATTTGTTATCAAGGGAATGGATCCATGGCCGTCCGATACAAGCGCATTGACAGTGAACATGCCCGTGATGCCGCAGAGTGGGCGATCACAACCATGAAAAAATGGTTTGCGCTTTCTGAAGAAAAGATGAACAAATCGGAGAAATCATTGCCTCAGAGTGAGATTGTCCGTTTTATCAGCATCCACTGGTCGGGAGGCGAACCCTTCCCCTCGGTCCCCAGTTGGGACCAGGACATTCTTTCCTTGTGCGAATTATTGTGTGTTGCCACCAAAACTTTCTATCCGGCGTCGGAGGAGGAAAATGGTGGTACATTGCTTTGGCTGTTGGATGGAATCATTGAAGCCATGAAAAAGTGGAATATTGTCTCTGGCGATGATGAATTTGGTGACATCATCCGTATGATCGCATGGATGGATCAATTTTTTACTGGCAAACCAAACGACAAATTGGAGATAAAAATTGCTGAAATGCGAAAGGGACTTGTCATGGCCTTTGCTGAGTGTAATCCTGACCTGACTCATGGGCGCACTTTGGACGCCTACAGTGCTATCCTTGGTTCCGTTTCCCCTTTTTTTGAGGAATTCAGATATTATTCAACCATGAAACAAATTATCAATAAGCTGGAAGAAATATAAAAGGAACTGAACGACGCTCGGAAAAATGGTAGTGCCTCGCCGAATGCAAATAATAAATTATTGATTCAATGTGATACTGTCGTAAAATTTTTCAAGAAACAGATTCGCTTTCAAGAATTTATTGATATTAATGCCGAGGTTATGATTCCATGTGTTCTCGACGGTGAATTGCAAAAATCAAAAGCCAGCGGAAAACATGATATAGAACAGTCCCTGCATGAAAACGTCGCAGGAAAACTTCTTGATACGGCGCAAGGGGGACGCTCATGAATTCATCACAGATTGTTTCGACCGACTCTAAAAGTGCTGAGCACCATTTTTCCGACGAGTCCATGCTTCGCTATCGATTGGCTAAAGCCATGCTTTTGGCTGGTAATACTAAGTCAGCCCGAACATATCTTGATTTATTGCGTTTGAAAGAGGAACTGGAGCAATTCATCTTGGATATTGTCGCTCTGGATCGTCTTGCTCTCTGGGCCAAGGGGCAGAAGGTATTTATTGCTTATCTTCCTGCCTTTGAAAAACTTGAGAGAGAACATGTCATGGTTGTCCCTCTGGCCAGCCGCATGCATTATATTATCAAAATACCAACCGCTTTTTTTGATGATGCGGAACTTAAGACTCTGCTTGCGGGTAAGGCACAGCAGGGGATGGCATTCAATGAAGTTGATATTACAGAAGTAGTGAAAGCCATTCGCATAAAAGAGCCCCGTCTCTTTGGTTTTGCCCGGGCACTCTGTGCCTTGGTCATCGGTAATTGGGAATTGGTAGAACAATTTTTAAAAACTATTCCATCCGAGCCGACGGAAAATAATGGCAATACTGCTGAAAAGCAGGGTCTTATGGAACAGGACCAGTTTTTGCTCTACGAAGGGTATCATTTACGCCAGTTCGCCTTGCGTGGTGCCGCAGCGAAAGCCATCACGCAAAAAAAAATGGTGGCCTTGAAACTACTGAATGATGCGGGAGAATTTCTTTACCATATGACCGAGGAGATTAGCTTGGATGTTCGTTACCAGTTGACCAGGATTAGCTGGAATCTGGAAACACTCTCCACATTAGTGGAAGCAGGCGAAACGAAATTGGATGACGAACAAATTCGTCAACAATATCCATCTTTTTGTCACCTCAAAGAACCAGAACAGTTGGTGAGGGATTGTCTCGACATCATTGCAAAATTATCGCAAAGGATCATGGACGACGACGGAAAGATAGACGACAACAAGTCCAGACCTACGCAGATATTTTATTGGCATTATATGCTTGGTCGCGCCTATCAAGTGATCATGATGGTCATGGCCGCCACCAAAGCGGGTCTTGTCCCCAATAGCGTCGCGGCTACCTACGCATTCAAGTATGGTCGTAATCCTCTTCAGGACCACGCCAAGGAGGGGTGGGAATGTTGGAGCACGGCCTTGAAAAAATTGGATGAACTGACCGATCCTCAAGTTACAATAGCAAGGATTGAAAAAAAAATTTCCGCAGCCAATTTTCTTTTTAGATGGTATGCGATGCAGCAAAACAAGTGTTCGGTTGCCAATATGGGGGCTACCCATTCCTTGGAAGAGTTGCATCAGGCAAGGGAGTGCCTCAATGAAATCATGGGGGTTTTTGAAAGTATGGAAAATTCTTGCCGAGCATTATCGCATACCGGCTATGCCCGCCGTGTTTTTCGTCGTCTCAAGGCCGTTGAATATAGAGAGCAGCGGGAAAAATTAGGAGAAATCCTCTTTCATACCATGACCCGGTTGGAGCAGGAGGCGACCCGGTCCTATGAAAACTGGTAGCCATCCTAAAGGGCAACCACTCAGTCCCCCCCTTTTTTTAAGGTTGAAACTATTGCGGGGGAGACCGAATGGTTGCCAGCGGGCGTAACCCTGGAATTCGATGACTACTCTATCTTAATGTCCACAGACATCGAATCTGCCCCGGGAACACCATTAACCGTAATAGTCACACCTGACCATTTTTTTGATTGTTTCGAGCCGGGCTTGGTGGGTAAATCCAAGCTGGGCTTGGTATCCTTCCCGATGGTGTTGTTTTCTAAAAAGGGATAGAGATCGTTCGCATCCCCCTGATTGCCGCCTCTGACTTTCGCAAGGTGGTTCTTGTTATCTGCTTGCATCAATTCAATAGCCAGATGATTTTCATCATTCACATCTTCAATCGACTCATCTACCACATACACGGCAATTCCTTCGTCAGGCAAAGCGTGGTCAAGTCCTCTTCGGCGTCTATATTCAACAAGAATATATTGATTGCTATTCATGACACGGTTGTTTTTGATCCGAAGAAGCCCTCCACCGCTCTCCGCTGCAGGCTTGAGTTGAACGTTGCTGCTCGATTGAGTGATATCAACCACGTTAACCCAGTTATGAAACATTCGAAGCATTCCATTAGGCAGGGTAGGCGTCGATCCATTGCCACCCCAGGAACCTGAAGCCATGAGACAATAATCACCTAATCCGTTTGATCTTTTTGTATCATCTAACGTTGTATCATAAAAATCTGCCCAACGGGCTGCCAAATGTCCCCATTCATGGGCACAAACGCCCACCTGGCAATCCTCAGGAACCGTCAAGTAAGTCATGACTTTGAGCGAGGTTCTTTTGTCAACCTCAATTCCACCTGGAATGCCCCACTTGTGACTCCAAATGTCACCCTTCGATTTGGTTACTTCAGCCCCTTGACCTGCATGCACGATGAATAGAGCCGTCACAAACCCCTCTCCCAAAACATCGAAACCTTCAAACTTTACTCCCGCGTTCAAGGCTGCCTGCACTGCGTCACGGGCCAAACCCTGACCATTGTTTGGAAAGGTTTTCGAGAATCCCGATGTACCATTGGCATAATAGGAAAGTGGATGAGGCATCCGAAACCATCCATAAACTTCCCCATCAACATCAATACCTCGTGATTGTGCTCCAGTAGCATCATACCCGCTAACTGTCCGATAATATTCTCGCATACTACCAGACGGATACGCCTTTTCCTCACCAAACAGCATTTGGCGGTAATGGTTGGAATTCCACCTGGAGGAGGCCATCTGATCTGGAAAATCGACAAGGAGCGTCATCGTCCTGACAACAATACCATTATCTAACTTCTTCGCTGGTGGGGTAATGCGTTGCGGACCATCCATATCGGTATCTTCTGTGACAACGACCCCATCATCCAGACCAGGAACGTTTGGCCCTCGCCTTTCCGCCCTCCAATATGAATAATATTGTTCGAAAGTAAATGACTGCGGCAGAAGTTTATCCTTCTTTAACTCATTAAACTTGACCCTCAATTGGGCTATAACTGATGGATGGGGGGGAACCTCATGCAAGGCCGAATGTGATACCGACTTTTTTGATGAAATACGATACATATTAATCATACTGTTCCTCCATTGTTTGTGATGTGCACGCTGGACTGTGTCAAAAACCCTTATTTTTCGACACAAAAAAATAAAAATACTGTCCAATATTGGTCTTGGACATTTAAACGCTACAAGTGGGGTGTCCAAAAACGCCCTTTTACGTTGACCGGTTTTTGGATCAACGTCTCCAAGAAGCCTGATTTTTGTGTTCAGGAGGCTGCAATTGCAATGTG
>JACSDG010000139.1 GCA_015660855.1 Magnetococcales bacterium | reverse complement strand
TGTGCTCTACTCTACGGATCATCCCCCCCGGCGGAGGTTTGGAGGCGGCAGCCCACCAAGGTTTTTCTTTTGACTTTGACTTTGATTTTGATTTTGATTTTACTTCCCCCCAAGGGGGGTCTAGGGGCGCAGCCCCAGGGTTTTGATTTTGATTCTTTTGCCTGACGGGTATAGCATCTTCCAGAAACCGTTGGGCGATGGTTGCTTACGGGGCCGGAAAAAGAGGGGTACCGTCAGGCATTGTTTCAACCACTCTTCAGCACCGCCGTGGACCCTGACAGCGGCACGGCTCGAGATGGTTCATTGCGGGGTTTACAGGCGGTTATTCCCCTCACACTGACGGCACCGCTTCTCTATCGGGGACCACCCTGCGGGTGGCGGCAGGCGATCACCACAATCCTACCCCTGATCCGTACCGTGGGTGGTCACCGTAATCGAGGCCTGGGCCGAGCGGTGTTGACCCTGGAGGAGGGATGATCATGCGCAGAGCCTTTTTTTACATGGAATTGTTGGACAATCTCATCTGCCAGGGCAGCAACGCCTCCGTGGGACTCCCCCCAGGCCTGGATTACATCCCCGGCAACATGTTTCTGGGGGCCGTCGCCAAAAAACTCTACTCCGGGTTGCAGGAGAAGGCCTTTGAGGTTTTTCACTCTGGGCGGGTGCGCTTTGGTGATGGTCTGCCATTGACTCTTGGTGGGCATCCCTCCTTGCCCATGCCTTTGTGCCTGCATGGAAAAAAACATTCCCCAAAACAAGACCGCCTGGTCGGTAGTCAACTGCACAACGCCTGGGCCGAGGTCGACGAGAGTGAGCCATGGCAGCCGTTGCGGCGGGGTTTTTTAACCTTGGAGGGAGATTGGTTGCACCCGCAACAATCGGTCACCATGAAAACCGCTATCAATTCCGAGACCGGTCGGGCGTTTGAAGGCCGCCTTTTTGGTTATCACGGACTTAACGCAGGGCAGCGGTTTTGGACCAGCCTGGAGGCCGACGACACCATTGATGCGGCGTTATTTGAACGGGTGGCGGCGGGCCTGGAAGGTCGATTGCGTTTGGGAAACTCCCGCAACGCCGAGTTTGGCGGCATTCATGTGATCCGAGCGTCTGATCTGCAAACCCCCCTGTTTCCCTCCGGCAAGGTGGTGGGATGTCGGGAATTGACCTTATGGCTGGTGGCCGATCTCATGGCCCTGGATCCCTTCGGCATGCCGACTCTGGCACCGCGTCCCCAATGGTTGGGCTTACCCGAGGGACGCATGGTTCCGGAAAAAAGTTTTTTACGTCATCATGTCTACGCCCCCTTCAACGGCACTCGGCGTCATGAGGATCCGGAACGCTCCTGCATCAAAGCGGGTGGGATAATCCACTTTGAACTGGATCATCCTTTGGAGGACAGACATTGGGAATTACTGGATCGGGGGTTGGGGGTCCACCTGGAGGCGGGATTGGGCCGCGTCATCGCCAATTCCCCCCTGCTGTTGCAACAACCCGTTGTTTTCAACCGAGCTTCCCCCCCCTTTCCCTCTGTCAAGGTTGTGGAAACCACGGAGGATCACCCCCTGATTCATTGGTTGCAAAAACGGGTGGGTGGCACCGAACAAAGGGCTGAAGGTGCCCGTTTGGCCGAAACCAAGCGCCCATGGCTTGTGAGCCTCTACCAAAATGCCCGCAAGCTCAATGGTATTCCCGACACAACCCCTGTGGGGCCGGGGGCCAGCCAGTGGAGCGGGGTGATGACCCTTGCCCGCATGGCCAAGGACGACACCACCCTCTTGGAGGGGCTTTTTGGTGGGACTGGCATGGGCAAAGGGCGGGAGACCGATGGTCTTTGTTCGGAACGTGCCGGTGGCCAGGGATGGATGGATGAAACCTCCCTGGATGGAAAGGTCACCACCTTTCGGGATGCCTTCAAGAAAATCTGTGCGGATGGGCAGGCCAAGCGCGGCTTCGTTGTCGAATTGGCCCGCAGGGCCGTGGATGTAGCCAAGGAGCAAAACCGATGATGCCCGCTCACTATTTTCATCTGCACTTGGCGCGGGTCTGCCTGGAGAGTCGCACCGGCCTTTCCATCGCCAGTGGCCTCAGCGAAGGGGGATATGACGTGCTCCTGGTACGGGATGCCAATGGATTGCCCACCATCCCCGGAACCGCCATCGCCGGTGTGTTGCGCCATCTCTACCAGAGAACTTTTCCCGATGGCGAAACAGAAACGCTTTTTGGCACCGAAACCAAGGGCAATGAATCACCCTCCCGCATTCATTTTTCCTGGGGTGCCGTTCACGACAGCCATAACCAACCCATCGAAGGGTTGTTGCTGGGTGCGGAGGCCGAAAAACTGGAAACGGATTCCTTGTTGCGGTTGCTGGCCGAGCCTCAGCCGGTATTGCGCGATCATGTGCGCATCAACCATCGTGGTACCGCCGACGGCTCGGGCAAATTTGACCGGGGAACCCTCCCGCCAGGATGCCGTTTTACCCTGGAGTTGCTGTTGTGGAGCGAGAGTGCAAACGATCCCTGCTGGGAGCGGGTACTCTCCATGCTTTATTCTCCCTTGTTTCGCCTGGGCGGTGCGGTGCGACGGGGATTGGGGGCCTTCAATGTGGTCAGTATTCATGAAAATCGTTTCAATCTGAAAGATCCCGGGCAGTTCAACCGGTTCACCGGTCTGCATCGTTCCCTGAGTTCAGCGGAAGGGTTGGCCCGGCTCCCCAGGGATCCCCTTTCCCAGCACCTTACGGATCCAAGGGTCGTCCCCTTGTGTGTGACCATGAACCTGAAGGGGGAGGATTTCTGGCGTTTTGGCCAGGGAGGGGTCTCTTTTAACCCAGAGACAGGCCGGAAACCCCCCGATCAATTGCCCCTCGGTATTCCCAAAATCACATGGTCTGATGACGGCCAGGCCCGTGTGGTGGACCTTGCCATCCTGATTCCTGCCAGTGCCATCAAAGGTGCCCTGGCGCACCGTTTTGTTTTTCATCTGTTGCGGTATGAAGGACGGTTTTTGGAGGAGATGGAAACCCCGGATACCCCGGATAACTTTGATCCGCGAAGCCTGAAGGCGGTCCAGTCCCTGTTCGGTTGGGCCAACGACACGGATGGCGATGGCTCCCACGGAGGCGTCGGTCGGTTGCTCATGGATGACCTCACTCTGGATCTTCCCGCAAGGGAGCCTCGTTACTGGGTGGGACGGTTGACCCACAACAGCATCGACCGTTTTTCCGGTGGCGTTCGCGATGGGGCACTATTTACCGAGGAGATGCTCTTTGACCTTTCCTGGCCGTTTATCCTCACCATCATCGACCCCCATAGCGAGCCGATGCAGGATCCCAACCTGAAAAAAGCCCTGGCCGACGTTCTGGACGATCTGGCCACAGGGCAATTATCTCTGGGGGCGGGGGAGAGCAAGGGCCACGGCATCTTTACCAGCGATAAGGTGACTTGGTCGGATGGCGGCCAATGGATCAACGGGGGCCAATTATGAACGACGAGAAGGTATTGGAAGCCTACAGGGCATTGTCGGGGTTGCTCCGGAGAAAAAAACTTGGCGAAGACCTGCCAGAACTCACCCCCCGAGGTCTGGGCCACAGTCAGGAACACATGGAAGATCCCCATCGTGTGTGGGAGGCCGTGAAGGCGTTTGCCCCCGACCAGGGATGGATCTGTTTTCAATCCGATGTGGCCCATTTTTTCGACGCTGGACAACGACCACCCCAGGGGGTGATTCTCTCAGCGGAGTTATGCCGGGCAGATACCCCCACCAGCCTTCATATCCGCCCGCATTCCCTGGGTGGTTGGGGGGTGCATCACCTAGAGAAGCTTCTTAACGGCGGGGAATACTGGTGCGAAACCATGGAATTTTTAAGCGTTGCACACGATGTGGGCAAGCTGCGCTATGAGGTGTTCTGGCAGCAGGATGGGGAAGCCGGAATGGTGCGCCGGGTGGCACGTTTTTGCGGACTGGTGCCCCGGAAGGCTGATCGTGAGGGAGCGGCGTTATGAGCAAAAAATATCCACCACCCACGGTTGTTCATGCCCCCTACAATTTCGTTCCCCTGTCGGAATGGATTTTTGAGCCGCCATATTCCGGTCAGGTCTCCAGGGATTATCCCCTGGGTGAGGGGATCCGTGGTGTGTTGGAACTGGAGTTGACCGCACATTCACCCCTTTTGGTGGGGGGTGAACAGGGACGGGAGGCCGGCACGGATCACCGCTCTGCGGAAAAGGTGGATCTGGTGGAACTTCTTTTTGGCCGGATCGGGGAGGAAAACGCAGCCCACGACAGTTGGAAGGGACGGGCAGGGTTTGGGCATTTTACCAGGGTGACGGGATCCAACGAACTCCTCACATGGACCCAAAACACCATCTTGAACGGCCCCAAGCCCACCTATTTTCCCAACTATCTGGAACAGAACGTCGCCAATGGGCAACTGGCGGGCAAAAACAGCCAGTACAGCACCTTTATGGATGAAAAGGCCCGCATTCGCGGATGGAAACGTTATCCGGCCCGTCCCAGGGAGATGGTGGAGGTCCAACCCTTGCTGGAGGATCAAAAAAAGAACCTCAAGGTGCAGACCACCCTGGAGACTTTGCCGGAGGGAACCCGGTTTCGGGGCCATCTACGTTTTCACAATCTGCGTCCGGAAGAGTTGGGGGCGTTGATCTGGGCCTTGGAATGGGGAGACCAGGCGCATCTGCGCCATGCCCTGGGCATGGGACGTCCCTTCGGGTTTGGCCAAGTTTCGTTGAAAATTGTCGGCGATTTTGAGAAAAACCTGCGCCCTAACCGTCCCGATGTGAAGCCGGGAGACAAGGGGTTTTATCGGGATCTTTTTGTCCAGTGGATGGAGACGGCCTATGGTAAGGTTCACCGGGGGCAACGGTGGGCGGAAAGTCCGCAACTGAAAAACCTGCTCGCCATGGCCGATCCCGAACAAGCCAAAGGGCGGGTGCTGAAACACATGGTCATGGGGATGCAAAACCGCAACGATTTTGTCACCGTCAAGCAACATGGAATGGTGTTGCCCGCCTATGTGGACACCCCCGCAACCATGCCGCTTTTACCCGGTGTTGCCAAAGGCAAGACCACCCAGGGGCAGGATCCGGAAAGCCTTTCTCCCTGGGTGGACCAGACCATTCAAGAGTTGGTGGAGAAACTTAAAACCAGACCTGTCGAAGTTTTGCGCGGCAAGGCACTGGCCCAGCGTTGGCAGGAGATGGAAGATCCAGAGCAGAAAAAAACCGCCTTCCTGGAGATTAAACGCCGCTGGGATAATGAGGAACTTTGGACCCAGCCCGGCAAGGCATTGAAACAGGCCAGGTGCATTTACCAGGCCGGGTTTGATGCGTGAATCATGATCGCGCCCGTTTTAACGCATCCTGATACCGGAACGCCGTCATCAATTGCCCGAACAGGGTGGCGGGCATGTTGGCGGTGATCAGTTTTTTCCATTCTTGGTCGTGGCCGTCTCTCGGCAAGTTGCATTTTGTATAGGCCACAAAAACGGTATCGTCGGAACACTCCTGGATATACTTCCAGACCCATCCCTCCTGATCTTTGCAGATGTCGTCGTTGAAAAGAACAATCTGCGGATCATTATCCATGGGTCCAAAATCGGTCAAAACCTTGGAGAAAATATTTTTGAAACCCCAATCTTTGATCAACTTTTCCAATTCATCCGCCTTTGACTGGCCCAGGCTTAACAATGTGATACGGCCATTTTTTATCCAATCTCTTTCAATATTATGCTTTTTCGCAACATCCTTCAGGGTTGCTGTATCGGTCTTCATGCGTTTGGCCATGGTGGCATAGAGACGGTTCTTTATCCATACAAGGACGCCAGCGATAAACCCCACAGCAATAAAATTAATAATAAATAATACTCTCTCTTCTAAGGAAAGATCATCTTTTGTTTTCTGGATCTCTCGTTCGAGGGTGTTGAATTGTTTGGAGATTTGCAACTGCAACCGTTCCTGTTGGAGCGAATTTCCATCATCTAAAAATTTTTTTTCCCGATTCCAGATTTGTTCCAAGGTGCTCACCCTCTGGGTCAACGCCTCCAGTTGGGTTGGTGGTTCTGTAGGTTCCTCTGCGATCCCCAGTATGGGCATACCCACGATCCACACCATAGAAACAACCAACAGCCAGTGCATGTGTCTCATTACAGTTCCCCTAAGTTAACTAATGTTGATAAATCCATTCTGTTGGTCATGATAGCAGAACAGAGCGAAAAGTGTGAGAGAAAAAATGGAAAGTGTCGGCAGCAAATTAATTACAGCAGGTAAACCACCTGTTTTTGTTTTTCAGTCACCCAAAAGATGTGTAGACTGCCCGTATCAGACTGAAATTTTTTTGAAGATGGAACGCAGCCATGCCCGTCACGATGACCGTTGAAGATATCTGGAAGATGTTTGAGGAGACCAACCGCCAGTTTCGTGAGCAAAGCGCAGAGACGGAGAGGCGGTTTCGCGAGCAAAGCGCGGAAACGGATCGCAAGATTCAGGAAACCGCCGCCGAGGTGCGGGAAACCGCCGCGCAAATGCGTGAGCAACATGCACTGACCGAACGGGTCGTCCGGGAGGTCTCCCGAAAGGTGGGCGATCTTGGGGGGCGATGGGGAGATTTTGTGGAAGGCTTGGTGGCTCCGGCCTGTGAGACCCTTTTTGCCGAGAGGGGTATTCCGATTCATACGGTCAGCCGCCAGGTCAAGTCGAAACTTCCCGGTGGCCGCCACATGGAAATCGACGTGTTGGTGGTGAATACCGATGCCGTGGCGTTGGTAGAGGTCAAAAGCACCCTGACGGTGGAGGATGTCCGGGAACATCTTGCCCGCTTGGCCCAGTTCAAGGATTTTTTCCCGGTTTATGCCGACAGACGGGTTATCGGGGCCGTGGCTGGAATCGTCATCAGCGAAAACGCCGATCGTTTTGCCATGAACAATGGGATCTTCGTCATGGTGCAGTCGGGAGAGACCATGCGCATGGCCAACGACTCGGATTTCCAACCACGATCCTGGTAACGATTGGCGGATGACGGGAATTCCGTGACGGGGGGGAATTCCGGGAACACTCGACTGAATTGCCTCTACAAAATCAATTTCGGAATTCGTGGGAAAAGAAAAAATAGGATATTTGTAAATAATATCAATTACTTACCATTACATACCCTGGACGGGTTGGGGAATACTTGACAAAATCGATCAGAATTAGCACAATGGCACCTCAAGGCCGAAATTATTTTTTCCAAGAGGCTCCATGTTTGATCGCATCAAAAACGATATTCGCGTCATCCACAAGCGCGATCCGGCGGCGCGCGGTTTATGGGATGTCCTCTTGTGCTATCCCGGACTGCATGCGGTCTTTGGCTATCGCTTGGCGCACGGATTGTGGCAGCGGGGCTGGTTTTTGCTGGCCCGCGTCATCTCCCATGTGGCCCGCTTTTTTACCGGCATCGAAATTCATCCCGCAGCCCAAATCGGCCAAGGTTTTTTCATCGACCATGGCATGGGCGTCGTCATTGGCGAAACCACCGAAATCGGCGACAATGTCACCCTCTATCATGGTGTCACCCTGGGGGGGACCAGTTGGCAAAAAGGCAAACGACACCCAACCATCAAGGATGGTGTCATCATCGGGGCAGGTGCCAAGGTGCTCGGCCCCTTGACCGTCAACGCCAATGCCCGGATCGGTTCCAATGCCGTCGTCGTCGATGATGTCCCGGAAAATTCCACGGTGGTGGGAATTCCCGGTCGTGTCATTATGGGGATGAATCCATCGCCACTTCAGGATTCACCTTTGTTTTCTGCCTATGGCCAGATCGAATCCATGCCCGACCCCGTGGCCAAGGCGGTTGTGTGCATGTTGGAGCAGGTACACCATTTGGAGCATCGCGTCAAAACTATGGAAAAAAATGGGGCCGCTAATGGAAATCCACTCCAGGAGAAAAGGCCATGAAACTGACGACGCGCGGTCGTTATGCGGTGACTGCCATGCTGGATATATCGGTGCATGGCCAGACGCGCCCTACGGCATTGGCGGATATTTCCCTGCGCCAGGAAATTTCTCTCTCCTATCTGGAGCAGCTTTTTTCTAAACTTCGACGCAAAGGGTTGGTGCGCAGTATTCGCGGACCTGGCGGTGGTTACATGCTGGCGGTCCCACCCACGACCATCAGCATCGCTGACATCATACGTGCGGTCGATGAACCCATTCAAGCCACTTCATGCAGTACCCAGGAAGGTTGTCGTCCGACCAGTCGCTGCATCACGCACCATTTTTGGCAACGCCTCGGAGAGCATCTCAATGGGTATCTGGAATCGGTAAGTCTTGCATTGTTGTTGCAGGAAACCTATGACCAAAATCTCGGAGCTTTATTTTCGGATGGAGAAAAGGTTTCGCCGTGATCTACCTGGACCATAACGCCACAACATCCGTGCGACCTGCGGTGCTTGCAGCGATGATGCCCTGCATGGAGGAACAAATGGGCAATCCCGCTTCGGTACACAGTTTTGGCCGGGCGGCCCGGCAAGGTTTGGATTATGCCAGGCGCCAGGTGGCCGATTTTTTTGCCGTCCACGAAAGTCTGGTCTGCTTTACCAGCGGTGCCACAGAGGCCAATAATCTGGCCATTTTTGGCTGTGCCGGAATGCGGAATCAACCTGGGCATGTCATCACCTCTGCCATTGAACATCCGTCGGTATTGGAGGCTTTTCGCAGCCTGGAACAACAGGGACACGAGGTTTCCTTCCTGGATGTCGATGCTGCCGGGCGCGTCCATCCGGAGACTTTGAGAAAAATATTAAAAAAGGAAACTTTCTTTGTTTCCATCATGCACGCCAATAATGAAACCGGTGTCATTCAGCCTATCGCCGAACTGGGGCGGATCTGCCGGGAACATGGGGCACTTTTTCATACCGATGCGGTCCAAAGTATGGGGCGCATTCCTTGGGATCACGCGACGTTTCCTGTCGATATGGTTTCCATTTCGGCCCACAAAATGGGCGGTCCCAAAGGGGTCGGTGCCTTGATCATGGAGCGATCTTTGCCATTAAAACCGATGCTTGTCGGTGGGGGCCAGGAGCGGGGGCGACGGGCGGGGACGCAAAATTTACCGGGGATCGTCGGTTTGGGGGCGGTGACGCAGTGGATTGCCGATCATCAGATGGAAGAAATCAAGGCCATGAAAAGATTGCGTGATCACATGGAGGATGAACTTTCAGCCACGGTGCCGGGATTGGTGATTTTTTCCAAAAATGCGGCGCGCATTCCCAATACTTCCCTGTTGGGAATCGAGGGAGTTCATGGTGAAACCCTCGTCATGAATGGGATCGCACGTCCTTGCGGCCATGGGGGTTGCGGGCGGGTTGGCAATGAGTGCCGTGCGAATCAGCATGGGGTGGAATACCCGATTGTTGGAGCTGGAACGATTTATTCAACAATTCACACACATTGTGGCCGGGTTGCGTCAAGCGTAGCTTTGGCAAAAAATATTATTTTTTTAAATTTAAAATATTAAACCAAGGTCGGTCTCCAAACCTTCTACAGGCCACCAGGAAAGTGCAAGGTAAAATTTATGAAACTGCCCATCTACATGGATTATCAGGCCACCACCCCGGTGGATCCACGGGTTCTGGAGGTCATGATCCCATGGTTTACTGAAAAATTTGGCAATCCGGCCTCTCGTTCGCACCCGTTTGGCTGGGAAGCGGAAAACGCGGTAGAGCACGCCCGTGTCCAGGTCGCAACGATGATCGGCGCCGATCCCAGGGAGATTGTTTTTACCTCGGGGGCCACCGAATCCAACAACATTGCCATTCTGGGGATCGCCCGGTTTCACAAGGCTCGTGGCAATCATATCATTACCACTGTGATCGAACACAAGGCGGTGTTGGACGCCTGTCGGCATTTGGAATCGGAAGGGTTTGAAGTCACCTATCTGCCCGTGGGCCAAAACGGTCGTCTTGATCTCCAGTTACTGGCCGATACCATCAACGACCGGACCATCCTGGTATCGGTGATGGCGGCCAACAACGAGATCGGGGTGATTCAACCCTTGGAGGGAATCGGTGCCATTTGTCGGAAAAGGGGGGTCCATTTTCATTGTGACGCGGCCCAAGGGGCCGGAAAACTGGCCATGGATGTCAATGCGTTGAATGTGGATCTGGTCTCGATTTCCGGGCACAAGATTTATGGTCCCAAGGGGATTGGCGCGTTGTATGTGCGCCGTCGTCCACGGGTGCGATTGCAGGCGGTGATGTTTGGTGGCGGTCATGAACGGGGGATGCGCTCCGGGACTCTCCCCACCCCCCTGATCGTCGGACTGGGGGAGGCGAGTGCCTTGTGTACCCGGGAAATGGTGGCGGAAAATGCCCGTATTCTGGCTTTGCGGCAGCGTATGGAACAGGGAATCATGCAGCAACTGACCCACGTCTCCATCAATGGCGACACTCTTCACCGACTGGCGGGCAATTTAAACATTTCCTTTGCCTATGTGGAGGGGGAATCCATGATGATGGCCATCAAGGATATTGCCGTTTCTTCTGGTTCCGCCTGTACTTCGGCTTCTTTGGAACCTTCCTATGTGCTCCGTGCCCTGGGAGTCAACGAAGAACTGGCCCATACTTCCATTCGTTTCGGTCTGGGCCGTTTTACCACCGAAGCGGAGGTGGATTATGCCGTCAGGATTGTCGTGGATGCGGTGAACCGACTCAGGGAAATGTCACCGTTATGGGAAATGGTTCAGGAGGGCGTGGACCTCAATGCTGTCCGCTGGGCCGAACATTAAAGGTATCATGTTCAGGAAACTATAGAATCAAGTTGGAAAAATCCATGAATCAAAGGAGCCAACATGGCATACAATGAAAAAGTTTTGGAACATTACGAAAAACCGAGGAATGTGGGCAGCATGGACAAGAATGATGTCCATGTGGGGACCGGCATGGTTGGTGCTCCCGCCTGTGGCGATGTGATGAAACTGCAAATCCGCGTCAACGATGCGGGTGTCATCGACGATGCCAAGTTTAAAACTTTTGGTTGTGGTTCGGCCATCGCTTCATCTTCGCTGGTGACCGAATGGATCAAGGGCAAGACCATCGATCAGGCCCTGTCCATCAAAAACAAGGATATTGCCGAAGAGTTGGCTTTGCCACCGGTCAAGATTCATTGTTCCGTCCTGGCCGAGGATGCCATCCGTTCGGCAGTGGAGGACTATCGCAAGAAGCAGAAGGGAGGGGCGGATGCAAACGGAAACTAAAGGGGTAAGCATTACCGAAAAGGCAGCGGAAAAGGTCAAGGATATGCTGGCCAAACGGGGGACTCCGGAGGCGGCGGTACGTATCGGGGTGACCACGGCGGGTTGTTCGGGCATGTCCTACAAGCTGGAATATGCCGATACTGTGGGCGAAGGGGATCGCGTGTTCGAAGAGCACGGTATTCGGGTGGTGGTGGATGGTAAATCGCTCCTGGTGATGGATGGAGTACAGATGGATTTTGTCATCGAACAGTTTAAATCGGGTTTCCGGTTTGCCAACCCCAAGGAAAAAGAACGTTGCGGGTGTGGCGAATCTTTCAAAATATGAAGGGTTGGCATGGATGAACGCGATGGGTTTGTGTTGGTCTTGTCGGGGGGGGGTACCGGTGGGGGCGGGGTTTTGTCCCACCTGCCGGGTTATTCAACCCCCCGATACCCGTATGGATCATTTTCAATATTTTGGTCTTGTTCCCGGTTTTATCATCGATCTGGCCGCTTTGGAGGTGGGTTATCGGGAGCGGCAGCAGCGTTTTCATCCCGATCTGTTTGTTTCCCGCAGTGCGGCGGAACGGCGGTATTCCATGGAGCATGTAACACGCCTGAATGAAGGTTATCGCATCCTCAAGGATCCGTTGCGCCGGGGGGAATATGTGTTGTCGGTGACTGGATTTCGTGCGCAAACACCCGAAAACGCCACCCCGTCGGATCCGGCTTTTTTGCTGGAAGTGATGGAACTGCGTGAATCTTTGGAGGAGGTGGATTTAAAACGGGGCGATGCGGTGGCGCGGTTGGGAAAATTACGCAGCCTTGTTGCGGCGGAATGTGCCACTGAGATTGAGGCCATGACGGAAAGTTTTTCGGCCTGGTTTTCTGCCGGGGACCAAAAACATTTGCAAGTGGCGGCCCGCCGGGTTGATCGGTTGCGTTATTTTACCCGGTTCTTGGATGAATTGGATCGTAGGGAAGAGATCGCTTTTACGGGATAGGAATTGATTTCCATGTCATTATTGCTGGATATAGCCGAACCGGGACAATCGTTGCGCCCGCATGAGGTCAGGCCTAAAGATCGCAAGCGGGTCGTGGGCATTGATTTGGGAACCACATTCTCTTTGGTGGCGGCGGTGGATGTTGCGGGAAAACCCGCCTGCATTCCCGATGACGGGGGCAGGGTGGCGTTGCCGTCGGTGGTGTGTTATCCGCCGGATGGCGGGGTGTTGGTGGGGGAGGCGGCGGTGGTGGTTGGACAAAAATTTCCCACCGATACCATCGCCTCGGTCAAACGGACCATGGGGCGAAGCTTGGCGGATGTTTCGGCTTCGGAGCATCGAACCGGTTTTGGTCTGGAAGCGGGTGACGGGGGAATGGTGCGGATTGTTACCAGCCATCATCGGGTTTCCCCGGTGGAGGTGTCGGCAACCATCCTTAAATCATTGGCCGGGCGTGCGGAAGAGGCTTTGGGGGGTGCCCTGCATGGGGCGGTGATTACCGTTCCGGCCTACTTTGACGATGCCCAACGCCAGGCCACCAAGGATGCGGGCCGTTTGGCGGGGCTGGAGGTGTTGCGCTTGGTCAACGAACCCACGGCGGCGGCCTTGGCTTATGGTTTGGACCAGAGGCGTGAGGGGTTGTTTGCCATTTATGACCTGGGCGGCGGAACGTTTGACATTTCGATTCTTCGGCTGACGCAAGGGGTGTTTCAGGTCATGGCCACCGGGGGGGATTCGGCCTTGGGGGGGGATGATTTCGATCATCGTTTGAGTGAATTTTTTTTAAAAGAAATGGGGGCGGTGGATGTTACCCCGGAATTGTTGCAAAACTGTAAAAGAACGGCGCGGCAGGTGAAGGAAATGCTGAGTCGGGAGGAGGTCTGGGAGGTCAGCATGGACAGGCCCCAGGGGGAAAAGTTTACGCGTCGGGTGACGCGGGGGCAGTTTGAGGCGTTGATTGCCGACTTGGTACAGGCTACGGGTGCCCCTTGTCGCCGTGCTTTGAAGGATGCGGGAATACGGGCGCATGAGTTGCAGGGGGTGGTGTTGGTGGGAGGCTCGACGCGGGTTCCCATGGTCCGGCAATTTGTCAAAGATATTTTTGGTTGTGAACCGTTGTCCGATCTGGATCCCGACCAGGTGGTGGCTTTGGGAGCGGCACTTCAGGCGGAGCAATTGGCGGGCAACGCCCGTGGCGATATGTTGTTGCTGGACGTGACTCCTCTGTCTTTGGGGATTGAGACCATGGGGGAGTTGGTGGAGAAGATTATCGCCTGCAATTCACCGATTCCCACGGCGCGTTCCCAGGATTTTACCACCTTCAAGGACGGCCAGACCGCCATGGCCATTCATGTGGTGCAGGGGGAACGGGAGTTGGTGGGCGATTGCAGATCTTTGGCCCGGTTTGAACTCAGGGGCATTCCGCCGCTGACCGCAGGGGCGGCGCGAATCCGGGTGACGTTTCAGGTGGATGCCGATGGGTTGTTGACGGTATCGGCGCAGGAACAGACCACGGGTGTGAACCAGTCGGTCGCGGTCAAGCCTTCTTACGGGCTGGGGGATGCGGAGATTGAGCGTTTGTTGCGTGAGGCCATGGTGCATGGTGAGGCGGATTGGCGCAGGCGGTTATTGAACGAGGCCAGGGTGGAAGCGGAGCGGGTATTGGGTGCGGCGGGTGCTGCTTTGCGTGAGGATGGTGATTTGTTGGATGCGGGCGAGCTTAAGCGAATCAAAGGGGTTATGCTGGCTTTGTGGGAGGCGAGCCAGAAGGAGGATTATGAGGCGATCAACCGCGCCAGGGAAACGTTGGACCAGGAGACGGTTTTTTTTGCCGAACGGCGGATGGATCGTAGCGTGCGCAAGGTGATGACCGGACGCAGGGTGGATGAATTTTAAGGTATCGGAAAAACAAAGTTTAGTAAAAATTGTTGCGGGGGTCCGGGGGGTGTGTCCGAGAGGTTCCAATATTCAAATTGACTGAAAGGTGTCAATCCGGGGAATTGTCCGTTCGTCCGGTAGCCT
>JACSDG010000138.1 GCA_015660855.1 Magnetococcales bacterium | reverse complement strand
AGTGCCCCCAAACGCAGGGCCAAAAATAATTGGTCGCGTGTGCCGGCACTCATCCCCTCCACCCGAACTTCTTGACCTCCGGGACGTACACCGTAAAGCCAAGCTTTTCCACCATCAACATCAATTTTCAGGTCGTCAAAGGATCCATAAGTCAATTCCCGGAAAAATCGGGCTGCCTGACCTAATATTGGACCTTGGTTTTGTTCCTGAAAACGGACGATGATGCGTTGGAGCAAGGTTGCTGCCACATGCAAATGAACATGGTGCTCGGCATGTTTTAACAATTCATTGCTGGTATCTTCGTATTCCTGTCGGGTCAGGGCGGCGGCATCGGCCCCGGCTCCGGTCAAACGGGCAAGTTCCCGTTTTTCTCCGCCTAATGCCTGGTCCAGTGCCCGTTGTTCTTCCACCCGTTCAGCAATCTCTTTTTTAAGTTTGTGCAATTCTTCCTTGGCCAGTTCCAGGTTTTGTCCCTGGGTTTGGGCTAAAAGTTGCGCCAGTGTCAGCCCTTCGCCGCTGTTTAATATCTCCCCTTCGCATTCGATTATTTTTCTTTCCAGGTTTTCCTTGAGCCGAGATCTTTCTTCCACGCCATCCATTTCTCTGGGATCCTGGGTACCATATCTGGCCTGAATTTCTTTCAGTCGCATCCGGTCGGTTTGTAGTGTGACCTGACACTGGCTTTGCGATCGTTGCAACGTTTCCCATTGCTCCCTATGGTCGCGACGCCGCTTGAACTCTTCCAACGTCCTGTCTAGGCGCACCTTGAGTTTTTCCAACCAAGCGAGGGGCTGGCCGGGATCCTCTGAATTCCATTCTTCACCCAGAACGACTGCCAAATTTTGCAACTCTGTTATGAATGTGTCCCGTTGCTCCGTAATTTCCCGAATACGGGCCAACAAATCCTCCCTTTGATGGAATACATTTTTCAATTCCTTGAACAAATCGAGAAATTCAGCGTTGGCTTCCACATCCATGCCCGCTGCATGGCCAAATTGTCCCAACAAGGTTTTCCAGCGTGCATCGTTGTCCAACAACAGTTGCCGGTTTTTTTCTATTTTTTCCCGGTCCGTCCTGATTCTGCGCTCAATGTCTGCTAACCTTTTTTTCGTGGTTGCCCGCCGTTCGGCTTGCGTGGCCAGAAGGGTGAAAAATTTTTCCCAACGATCATGCGTGGCCGCCAATCCCTCTCCTGCTACCGCCTCCGGCCCCCCCAGGGATGAAACGAATCTTTGCGCCTCCTCCAGGATGATCGACAGTTCGCGCCGCACCGCCACCCCCTTTTCATGCCAGGAGTCGGCTTCAGACTTGAGCCGTAATATTTCGGAGCGCAGCCCTGGCCACCCCTGCATTTCTACGGGGGTTCCGGGCTGAACGACCCCCAGAGACAACCATAGCTCTCGCCACGATTTTAATAATTCCTCCTGTTTAGCGGTGATGGCGTTGGCACGTTCTTTGTCTTGCCGCTCCTGGAGTGTCAAAGATTGAATCCTGTCTTCCCGCTGCTGCCATTGCGCCAGCCGTTCGGCTTCACGGACTCTGCCGTCGGCCAGTTGATCGGCATGGGCAACGAGCATTTCAAAGGTTGCGGCAGGGGACTGCCCGGGATTTAACCATTTTCCATCGATGTCTCCCCATTCCGTCGGTGCACCCGAAAGACCATGCCGGCAGATCAAACGCCAAAACCGATCCCGCTTCGAGCGAGCCTCGCCTACGGCGGCGTCGGTCGGCGGTTCCCCCCCCATGTCGCGGCGCAATTTATCACGTTGCGCGTGTTGTTGACGCAACTCTTGACCAATCCTTTCCAATGCGTCCTCAATCTTGAGTTGAGCCTCTTGACCACGTTGAAAATCGCGAATAAATCTTTGCATCATATCTTCGGAGGGTGGATGGCATCCCTCAAGTTCCGCCATGCTGCCGCGCCACAGGGGTAGATTGCGTCGTTTTTCCTCTGCGGACTTTCTGGCGTTTTCGCTGTTGTCAAAGGCCCGGGTGGCTTCCATTTCTCGTTGCATCAACTCTTTCAACCCCGGCAAACGTCCCCGGGAGGCACCGATATCCACCCCCTCTCCCAATACCTGCATTTCCTCTTGTTTTTCTCGGGCTTCCTCCTGCAAATCTTTTATTCCCAGGGCCAATTCGTTCCCAAGACTTTGCAATTGAGGTCGGTCCTCCATCAATTTTCGCAAGGTGGCCAGACGGGGAGAGTCGGGCAACTTTTCCTCGTCTATCTCTGCGGATGTCCCCCCCACCTCACGCCATAAATCGGTCTGCTTTTGGTTCACCCCGGTTAATTTGAATTCCAGTCCCGGCAACTGTTTGCCACGGTCCCGCACCACTTGCGCCTCCCGATACAAGGCGTTGATCCGGCTTGCTTGCGGGATGAGCTTTTCTTCAGGACACAACGCATTGATTCTGGCTTCCAGAGAGAGCGATTCTTTTTGGTAAAGTTCCAGGTTTTGGCTCGTTAATCCCATGTTTTTGATCAATTCTGCCCGTTCTCGTATCAGTTCCACCGTCAGGGAGGGTGTATCCTTAAGCTCCAATTGTTGCCGGCGATAATGTTCCAGACGCGCGACAATGGGTCCGATGGTTTCGATTCGGCGCCAATGGTTTTCTTGCTGCTGTTTTTCCCTGAGTGTTTTGGCGTTGGTTTCAAGTTGACTCCGTAGTTTTTCTTGTTGCTGAATATGGCCCAGCCATTGCTCCTGGGACAGCGATTGTTGTTGCAGACGTTGACGGGTCTCCAGCAATTGGTCGCGAATGGTGTTGAGAAGCTTGGTATGCCCTCTGGGTTTGAAGATGGACTCGGCATCCATGCGCACCCGATCCAATACCGAACGTATCCCGGAGAGACCAGAACCGGCCTCGAACAGCAATGTCCCCACTTCCCCTTTCCCCTGCAATACCGATTCGCCACCACTGCGCAACCGTTCATGGTCCAGCCCATAAAGCAGTTCAAAGCGGTCGCGGTCCAAACCTTCCAAAAACGAAAAAAGCCGGCTTTGATCGATGGGTTGGTTTTGCAGATCCTTGAGGGTGTCTTTGTTACCTTTGCGTCGGGAGGCGGTCAAAAGCTCGCCCCGGTCGTTGGCCAGGGTGGCGATAACGAGCAGTTTGGCACTTTCATGCTTGAAATCGTAAGGGGTTCTTTGGTTAAAACCGAAAAGAAAATCGGTGATGGCGGCCAGGGCTGTGCTCTTACCTGCCTCGTTGGCACCCGTGAGTATCCACAGGCGCGACGATGGGTCGCAAAAATCCAGCGTTTTGTCGGTAAAGTGGCCGTAGGCGCGCAGATGCAACGAGGTGAAGTGCATTCTAACGGTCTCCCCGGTCCAGCAACCGTTGCCGAACCAGGAATTCTGCCTGTGTTAACGCCTGGCCCAACCATTGGGTATCTTGCAGGTGAAGGGTTTTATCACCACGGAGGGTGGCACCCGCAAGAAAACTACGCAAAGGTTTAAGCTCTTCGGCTAGGCTTTGCAAACCATTTTCACTGCTCCTCAATTCCTGCGCCAACTGTTCGATCAAAGTGAGGGGGTCCAGGTTGCCTGCGGTGGGTTTTGGCTGATCGGCGTGTTTGGGATGGCTTTTGTTTTCCACACGTTCCAGCCACAGGGCATCACCTCCAGCTTTCAGGGTTTGAATCCGTAATTCCTGTTCCAAATCCATTCCCTTGGCGATCAACAGGCCATGCCATTGGCACGGGCCTGTCAAAAGCAATCGCACCACCGTCAACACTTTCGGGTTGACCAACCGTCCCATCTGTTCGACCGTCCGGTCCAGAAAATCGTTGAAGGATTCGATTTCGTCCAGTTTGATCTCAAGAATTTGCCAGCGTACCGGATTGAACGCCAGGGGATGCTCATGCAGTTTTCCGGACGCATCCATTTCTATCAGGGTTGCCCCTTTTTCTCCCGATTCGTGGATATGGCGTCCCTGGAGGGTGCCGGGGTAGTGGATCATGGGATCCTGGCGGCGAACCCATTCCCGTTGATGGACATGGCCCAAGGCCCAATAGTCATAGCCATGGGCCACAAGGTCGTCTTCGTTGCATGGCGCATAGGGTTCGTGGCCATCGCGTCCGGTCAGGGAGGTATGCAGCAAGCCAATGTTGAAGGCTTCGGGTACGGCAGGGGGATAACCGGCGGCAAGGTTGCGTTTTTCACTCCGGCTGGCATGCGATTGGCCATGCACTGCGACCCCCAGATGTTGCCGATGGATGGTTTGAGCATATTCCGCAGCAAACAAATGGACGTTGCTCGTAAAGGGGTTGGTCTTGAGGAGGTCATGTTCGGCGTCATGATTGCCCAAAACGGCAAACACTTCGATTTTTGCCTCCATCAAACGGCGCATATGGGAGGCCATATACAGGACGGTATTGAAATCCTTGCCCGATCCATCGAAAAGATCCCCGGCCAGCAACAAAAAATCCACTTGGTGTTCCAGGCAGGCCCGCACCAGCCGTTCAAACGCTATCCGACCCGCCTGACGGATACGTTCCAGGGGTGCTCCTTCGTACCGGGATAATCCTCTGAATGGGGCATCAAGATGTAAATCGGCGGCGTGAATGAATTTCATTGCGGCGGCATTCTCCTGCGGGTCCGATGTCAGGTGTAACCATCCAGTCCCCCCCTTTTCTTTATAATGAACACGCTTCGGAACCCGGAGACTTCCGTTCTATTGAGAGATGATTTTGTTTTTATAGAGAGTCGTTATGTCATCCATGATTGCGGGGGCGGCGTGAATTGGCCGATTTGTCGCTGACGCGCTGGCGCAGAATGTTGCTGGGGTGGAAAGTCATCACACTGCGAGCGGAAATTTCCACTTCTTCGCCTGTTTTCGGATTTCGCCCTCGACGAGACCTCTTGTTGCGGACATCAAAGTTGCCGAACCCCGGAAGTTTGACCACTTCCCCTTGTTCCAGGGTGGTCTTGATGGTTTCCAGTAGCTCCTCAACGAGATCCTGGGCGTCGGCATGGGTGATTTCCAGCGTTTTGTACAGCTTGTCTACAATAGCGGCCTTGGTGAGTGTGCTCATTATAAACCCCGAATGAAATTAACTAAAGACATTTTTCTTGGTATATCGGAAAACAAAGTTTGGCGAAAATTACTCCGGAGGTTCGAGGGCAAAGCCCCAAGGTTTTGGCTTTTGCCCGCAGGGCATGTTGTCGCTTCCCTCATAGGGAGGCGGCGACGGTATCCACCATGGCCGCAACAACCGTACGGGCACTGTCCAGCGACAGTTCCACCGTTTCGGTGATGTTTTTTTTGATTCCGGCAGGCTCACGACGACCTCCCCCAGTTGCGATCATCAGGCGGGACCATTTTACGTCCCCCGATGCCGTATGAAAAGGGCTTTCAAACATAAACCGGAGATCATCCGTCCGGAAATTTTTTTCTGGCCGACGATAAACCATCCTGCCGATCTGTCAAGCAACGGCCACATTTTTTTTAAGGTGGTGAAAAAAAACGATGTCGGCGTCTTCGGGATTAATGTAGATTGGTCGGATCAGGGACCGGCAAGTAATACGGATAGCTTCCATATCGAAGATTGACCAAAGGAAATTCTCGATGGCTGATGCCACTCCAACCGATGATCCTCAGACCCGTTCTTCCCCCACCATGATTGCTCACCTGCATCTGGTGGCCAAGCTGTCTTTGTGGACTGGTCTTTCTTCCGGAATTGTTTTCGCTGCGGTTTTGTTTTATCTCGATATTGGTCAGGGGAACGATTACGCGAGCCTGTTCCATTCCCTGGTCATGACGCGACACCATCTCAAGCCGGTACTCCTGATATCGGGTGCCTTGTTGTTGGCCTCAACGGGGGTGGTTACCTGGATGATTGCGATTTACAGCACTTACCGTGTGGCCGGACCGCTGCACCAGTTTACCCAAACCTTGAAACGCCAGATCGAAGACGGTCCTTGTTCCGTTGGTCATTTGCGTGGGACGGGCGATCTTGAAAGCGAACGGTTGCGATTGGCCGGGGCGGCGAACCGTCTGCAATACCACTATGATGGCATCAGTGAGCTGGTGGATTTGGCTTGTGTACAGTTGATTTTAGAAGAACCCAATCTGGGTGATGGATTGAAGCATAATTTACACAAACTCAAGGAATTGGAAAACCTTGTCAAACTACAATAAATTATCTTTTATTTTATTTCCTGCATTGGTCGTTCTTCTCCTGTGGGGGTTGGCTGGTACTACCGGGACGCATATGGCTGCCACTCCCTGCGCCCAGTGTCATGTGGCTACCGAGGTCACTCCAGCCAACGCCAAGGTGCTCAACGCCAGCCAGGAAAAATTGTGTGGTTCCTGCCATGCCCAGGCCGTCGTCATGAGCCATCCCAGTGGTTTTGCCCCCAAACGCCCCCTGCCGCAGGAATATCCCCTCGACTGGAAGGGTGATTTGACGTGCAGTTCCTGCCACAACGTCCATGGTACCCAGGTTGGGCTTATGCGTACATCCCCTACGGGAGCTGCTTTCTGCATGGCTTGCCATGACAAGGATTTTTTTGAAAAAATGCCCGACCGTGGTGCGTCTCTCAGCGGTTCTGGACACCTCGAAGCCAGGGAAGCCAACCTGGCTATCGATCTTGATGCGTTTTCGCTTCAATGTATGAGTTGTCATGACGAAAAGGCCGACAGCAACCAGGTTGGCATTAGTCCCCAAGGGTTGATGCGTCACATGTCCAGTTCGATCAACCATCCCATTGGCAGATCCTACCAAGCGGCTTCCACCTATGGTGGCTATCGTCCCATGGACCAGCTTCCCAAATCTGTTGTCCTGCCCGATGGCAAGGTTGGGTGTGTTTCCTGTCATGTGGGTTACAGCAAGGAGCACGGTGGTTTGGTTGTCGGCAAAGGACAAACGGAACTCTGCCTGATCTGCCACGATTTATGAGGATCTGACCCGGATGAAAGACTCCCTCGCGAAAGCGTTGCCTGCCAAACGGCCTATTTTGTCTTTCCCTTTTGGCCGAATGGGGGTCCGTTATGTGGACTACAAGGTGCAGATGCGCATGCTGATTGCCCTGGTCGCCATGGAATTGACCATCATCAGTGTCGGACTGGCCTATCTCTACTACCGTTTTGCCAGCATTATCGACGCAAATATTTACCGCATCCATAAACAGGCTTCTACCGACGTGTTTTCTGTTATGCTTCAGGAGACAACCTGGGTGCTCTCTGTCTCTGTTCTCATCAATTTAGCGGCACTGTTGATCGCGGATCGTGTTTGGATCCGATATGTTCGTTCCATTGTCGGTGCTTTTGGTTCCCAGGCTGATCGGATTGCCGATCTTGATTTTCGCGTCGATCATCCCGAACTTGAAACTCAGCATGAATCCATCGACATGATCCAGACTTGGTATCGGGGAGAGCGGCAGCGATCCATGGAAATACGCACCGCCCTGAATGCCATTGTGCTCAACGATGTTGACGACCCGGAAGGGCGGGAACGGATTCGTGGGCATCTCGTTACTATTCAAAAACTGCTTCCTCCCTACAGTCGGCGTTTTGTTGGCAGAATCCGTCGGTCATGAGCCGTTGCAACGCCAGCACAAATGGAGGGCTTGGCTATGTCTTTTATTTGTGCATCATGGAGGTTCCCATGGTGGCCAACGGTAGGAAAATTCCCAGGGCCATGACGGTAATGATTATGCCGATAAAAACCAGCATGATGGGTTCGATCCCTGCACTCAAAGCTTCAACGGCGAATTCGACCTCTTTTTCATAGAAATCGGCCACGTTTAACATCATGGCGTCCAAAGACCCGGTTTCTTCCCCCACCGCGATCATTTGTAGCACCAGGGGCGTGAACAGGTTGCTTGCCTGGGCCACCTGGGTCAGGCTTTCCCCACGCTCAATGTTGCTGCGCATTTCCAGGATGACTTTGGCGACATAGGCATTGTCAACGGCCTTGCTGATGGCAATCAGGGTTTCGAGGATGGGCACGCCGGCACCACTGGCCATGGCGAAAGTTCGGGCAAAACGGGCCAATACGGCCTGGTGTATGACTGGTCCGATTAAGGGCAGGGTCATGATTTGACGGTCCCACCACAAGCGACCGTTCGGGGTCTTGATGAAATGCATGAAGCCAAAAATGATCGCTGCCCACCCCCCAATGACGATATACCAATAGTTTTTGGTAAAGGTGGAGGTGGCAATCAATATTTTGGTGGCCATGGGTAACTCGGATCCCATTTTGCTGAACATTTTTGCAAATACGGGAATGACAAAATAATTGAGGGCAAACATGGCAGAGAAAATGGCGGAAAAAACTATTTTTGGATAACGCAGCGCACTTTTGATTTGCTTGCGGGTTTTTTCTTCCACTTCATAATAGCGGTAAAGCTGGTTGAAGGCATCGGCCAGGCGTCCGGTTTCCTCGCCAATGTGAATCATGTTGACAAACAATACCGGAAATATTTTTGGGTGGTCGCGCAAGGTTGCGGAAAAACTTTTTCCTGCCTGCAATTGGGTAATGATGAGAGCCAAAGCTTCGGCAAAAACAATATTGTGGGTGATATCGCAGATGCCCTGCAACGATTTGACGATGGGAACCCCGGCCCCCACCAGCGCGTTCATTTGCCGGGAAAATTGGATAAGATCTTGAATTTTCGGGGGGGTCTTGCGCGAAAAATCAATTTTGATCGCATCTTTCCCCTGATTGTTTTGCGCCAGGGAAATTTTCAGGGGGATAATTTTTCGATGTCGCAATTGGGAGACGCATTCTCCCTCGCTTTGCGTTCGCAAAACTCCGTTGATCTGGCTGCCATCGGCATTACGCCCGACATAGCGATATTCAGGCACTCACAGTTTCCATGTCATTATTGGGGTGATTAAAAAAACCATTGAAAAAAAATGTGGAACTGAACGGTTACGTCTTACCGTTTTGTGATTTTTTGAAAGGTTGGCGGCCAGGGAAAGTAGACGCGGACTGCGGTGATTTTACCTTGCCGTGCCAAGGGAAAAATAAAGTTTTTCTCGCATCTTCGGGATCGGGAAATGTCATATCCGTTTTAATTTTTTTTCGGTGTCGGACGAGTCTGAAAACTAAGCCTCTATGCCGGTAAAGTGGGTATTATGAATTTCTAGTCCTCTGGAAGTCAATTTGCCATTTTGATCCATACAGCATTTTATTTGTTCCAACACATGAAACAGCGAAAGGATTTTTTTTTGGGCGGCACCGTAAACAAAAGGCTGGCTGCGGGTAACCGTTCAGTCCCCCCCCCCTCTTTCTTTAACAGGTTGAAACTATTGCGGGGGTCTGGGGGGAGGTTCTCCCCCCGTGCTGCGGTTTGGAGGCGGCAGCCCACCAAGGTTTTTCTTTTGACTTTGATTTTGACTTTGATTTTGATTTTACTGCCCCCCAAGGGGGGTCTAGGGGCGCAGCCCCAGGGTTTTGATTTTGATTCTTTTGCCT
>JACSDG010000137.1 GCA_015660855.1 Magnetococcales bacterium | reverse complement strand
ACTCGGGCTGCGTTTTTTGGAGCACTTAATAAATGAAGGCATGAAAGTTATAGTATTATTTTCATTTTAAGTTATCTTGAAAAGTGTACGGTAGTGGATTCCCGATGTGGAAACCACCGACTGGAGAGCCGTGTGCGGGAGAACCGCCAGCACGGTTCGGAGGGAGGGGAGACGAAATCTTCCCTACCCCTATTTCCCACAATGCTTGGCTGTTGAGGTTGAGGAGTCCCAACTTTGAAGGTGCTTCTTGTTTACACAAATATTAATGGTTTCCACGATGACAATTATTCATTCGGGTTGGCTTCCATCGCTTCATCAGCAAGGAAAGCTGGTCATGAGGTAAAAGTAATTATCGTCAATACTGTCCAGTGCTTCCAAAAAATTAAGGATGCGTTGTTTTCATTTAACCCGAACGTTATTGGTTTCTCTTCTGTCTCCTCGCAATTTTCTTTTGTAAAAGATTTTGCAAAAGAGCTGAAGACCATGCGCCCTGAAATTATTGTCGTTTGTGGAGGTGTCCACCCAACTATCTGGCCTGAATGTATCCTGGAAACGGATGCTTTGGATGCCGTGTTCATTGGCGAATCAGAATTGGCTTTTGTTGAATTCCTTGAAAAAGTTGCGCGCAAGGAGCCGTATCAACTCTGTGATAATGTTGCCTACGTTAAACAAGGGCTACTGTTTCGTAACAAATGCAAAGGTTTAATTGATAATTTGGATGTTCTGCCATTCCCAGATAGAGAAGTGTATCCATATATGGAAACACTCGAAAAGACTGTCTACGCCCCGTTCCACTTTTCCAGAGGGTGTCCGTTTCCTTGTACCTATTGTAGTAATCATGCCATCGCCAAAGCAAATGGCAGGGAAAAAAGTAGCAGCCGCTTTCCAAGTCCAGAATATTGTATACGTGAGATTGAGGAGACTATTAACAACTTTAAAATGATACGAACCATAGCTATCGTTGACGATATTTTTGGATTAAATAAACGTTGGCGAGATAATTTTCTTGATCTCTATAAGAAAAAAATTAAAATACCTTTCATGTGTCTGCTTCGTGCAGACATTGTTAACGAAAAATTTATCAAAGATCTTAAAAATGCAGGGTGCTACAGAATTTCTTTCGGTATTGAGTCTGGTAACGAATATGTTCGCAATGAAATCATGAAAAGAAAAATGGGGACAGATGCCATTATTAACGCATTCGATTTGTGCAGGAAATATGCTATTGAGACAAATGCAATAAATATTATTGGTGTGCCGGGTGAAACAGAAGAAATGTTTTTGGATACAATAAATCTTAATCGCAAAATTCGCCCAACATCAACCGGCGTGAATATTTTTTACCCGTATCACGGTACAATCCTTGGAGATTATTGCTTCAAAAATGATCTAGTTGACCTGAAAAAACTTGAAGATTTTTCAAACGAACGCCGCGATACAGTATTGAACTATCCTGCGGATTGGTGTGACAAATTGCTGTATTATCATCGCGAATGGCTATACGTTTCGGAAAAATAAAAAAATCGGGGAGCTTTCAATCATAATTGTTCGGACCCGATTGCCAAGGAGGAGCTACCCTCTGTTCCTTGCCAGGGGAGCTATTAACGAAATTGCTCTCCAGAACTATGAACGGGTCTACAACCAGCATATTCCCAAAAGAAGTTTGGGACATGTTTCGCCCGTTCAGGCGTTGAAAAAGTGGCAGGAAAAAAGACCGGATTTTTTTGTGAAATCGGTATACAATCTTCCGGGTCTTGACATGCTTCTCGTCCCAAATCGTTCTGGTGCTCCGCCAACAGGCGTTCCGTTCCACCTCCCTTGCCGCTACCACGAAATGCGGCAATTGCCTGCTCGGCCATGGATTCCACACTCCGCCGATTGCTGAGGACATCAGGATCCTTCAATCCATGGCGACATTCCAAATCAACGATGAAGTCCAGCACCTCCTGGATCAACGGTTCCGGCAAGCGGCGCAATTCATGTTGAACTTTTTCAGCAGGGCCCATGGTCATTGCTTTTCCTCCTGTTGTTTCATCCATCCACCCAGCATACGCTCGGTTTCGTTTACGCCACGGATGGCAAACTCAAAGGTTTTCGTGGGACAGGAATTTCTCCGTTACCCCGCCAGGCTGCCATGACAATGTTTGTATTTTTTCCCACTGCCACAAGGACACACCTGGTTGCGGCCAACCTTGTCCCCATCACGACGAAAAGTGGCAGGGGTGCTTTTTTCTTCCCCACCCGCGTTCCCATCCCCCAAGGAACCGGAACTGGGATGATTTAAGGTCATGGCCCGATCCCTGGCCTGGGCACGCTCCATTTCCATGCGCTGCACTTCATCGGGCTGACGCACCTCGACACGAGACAAAACTTCCACCGCCTCCGACTTGATCCGCGACAACAAACTGTCAAACAAACCAAACGCCTCACGCTTGTACTCGTTCAAAGGATCCTTCTGGGCATAACCGCGCAAATGGATCCCCTCCTTGAGATGATCCATGTTGAGCAAATGCTCTTTCCACAAAAAATCAAGGATTTGCAAAAGAATGGTTTTCTCCAGATAGCGCATCAGTCCCGACCCCATGCGCACCTCACGCTCCTGGTGATGCTCCTCAACCCGCTTGGCCGTCCGCTCCAACACCACCTGGGGAGTAACCCCATCCTCTTCCTTCCAGGCCTCGGCATCGACAGTAACACCAAACTGACGCAAAACATTCTCGGCAAACTTTTTGGCCTGCCACTGATCGGCATAGGCTTCCTCGGGAATGTAGCTGGCCACCATATCTTCCAACAAATCCTGGCGGACATCGTTGACAAACCCGGAAAGATCCTCCGTCTCCATCAATTCGCGCCGCTGCTCATAAATGACCTTTCTCTGCTCATTCATGACATCGTCAAACTTGAGGAGATTCTTGCGAATGTCAAAGTTGCGCCCCTCAACCTTCTTTTGCGCGGATTCAATGGCCTTGTTGATCCAGGGATGAACAATGGCCTCCCCCTCCGCCAAACCCAGCTTGACCAACATGCTGTCCATACGCTCAGAACCGAAAATTCGCATCAGGTCATCCTGGAGCGACAGATAAAACCGACTCGACCCCGGATCCCCCTGCCGTCCCGCCCGTCCCCGCAACTGGTTGTCGATGCGCCGAGCTTCATGCCTTTCGGTAGCCAGAATATGCAACCCGCCCGCCTTCAGAACCTCCTCTTTTTCCACCTGACACTCCCGCCGAATGGCCTCGGCCCGCACCCTGACCTCCTCTTCGGAAAGACCTGCGGGAATCTCCGTCTTGATCCGCATATCCGGATTGCCACCCAGTTGAATATCGGTGCCCCGCCCCGCCATGTTGGTGGCAATGGTCACCGCATTTTTCCGACCCGCCTGGGCTACAATCAACGCCTCCCGCTCATGATATTTGGCGTTCAACACATTGTGCGTCACCTTGGCCTTTTTCAGTCGCGTCGATAAATCTTCGGATTTTTCAATAGATATGGTCCCCACCAATGCCGGCTGCCCCCGCCCATGACAATCGATGATCTCCTCGATGATCGCCTTGATTTTCTCTTCGTAGGTGCGAAACACCACATCATCGTGATCCTCGCGAATCATGGACTGGTTGGTGGGAATGAGCACCACCTCAAGGTTGTAAATGGATTGAAACTCCGCCGCCTCCGTGTCGGCCGTGCCGGTCATCCCCGCCAATTTGGCGTACATGCGGAACAAATTTTGAAAGGTAATGGACGCCAAAGTCTGCGATTCGTTCTGGATGACCACCTTTTCCTTGGCCTCCAAAGCTTGATGCAGGCCATCGGAGTAACGCCGCCCCGGCATCATCCGACCGGTAAACTCGTCGATGATGACAACCTCGCCATCCTTGACGATGTAATCCTTGTCCAGTTCAAACAAGGCATGGGCACGCAATGCCTGGTTGACATGATGCACCACCTCCACGTTGCCCATGTCATACAATCCACCCTCCTTGAGCAAACCATTTTCCCGCAGCAGGTTTTCAATCTGCTCGTTGCCCTCCTCCGAAAACACCACCGTGCGTGCCTTTTCATCGACGTTGAAATGAACTTCCCGCGTCAGTTTGGGGATCAAACGATCCACCTTGTAATATTTGTCGGTGTTATCCTCGGTAGGACCGGAAATGATCAGAGGCGTTCGCGCTTCGTCCACCAGAATGGAATCGACCTCATCCACGATGGCAAACTGCAATTCACGCTGCACCATGTCGCCCAGACTGAACTTCATGTTGTCGCGCAAAAAGTCAAAGCCAAACTCGTTATTGGTACCATAGGTAATGTCGGCACCATAAGCCTTGCGCCGGGCTTCGTCATCCAAACCATGGACAATGACGCCCACCTCCATTCCCAGATAGCGGAAAATCTGTCCCATCCATTCGGAGTCCCTGCGCGCCAAATAATCGTTGACCGTGATCAAATGGGAACCCCGTCCCCCCAGGGCGTTGAGATACAAAGGCAACGTAGCCACCAGGGTTTTTCCTTCCCCGGTTTTCATCTCGGCGATCTTGCCCTGGTGCAACACAATGCCACCGATCAACTGCACATCGAAATGACGCATCCCCGTGGTACGCTTGCTGGCCTCCCTGACCACCGCAAAAGCCTCGGGCAATAGGTCGTCCAAAGTTTCACCCGCCGCCAGCCGTTCCTTGAATGCGATTGTTTTTGCTCGCAATTCGTCAGGATCGAGCTTTTCCAATTCCGCTTCAAGCGCGTTGATGCGATCGGTCAACGGGCGCAGGCTGCGCAGGTAACGATCATTACGTGATCCAAAAATCTTTCGGGCAATCTTGCCAAACATGGAGCGACATCCTTGTAGGGTTTCGACAAAATGTCAAAACATAACACCAAATACCCCTTGCAGCAAAGTGGGTTGATTGCGATAGTATCCCCCATGCACCGTGCTAAACCGGAGCTGCTCATCACTTCCACACCCGATGCACTGTACTCATGGCCATCGCCGCTGCCCAGAAAGCGTGGTTGTCAGGCCTTCGTGACAACACGCTCACCTTCATGGAAACACTCAAGATTCCCGGTCAAACAGGGCGTTTCAAACCCTGCCGCCTGGGGGTCTGCGGTGCCGGAGAACAAGCCGCCCTCGGGTTCAGTTGCTTTGCCCACAAAATATATTATTCCCTCGGCCTCTGGGAAACCCTCTCCCCTCAAGACCAAACCGCCTGGCTTGATTTTATCCGCTCCTTCCAAAACCACGACGGCCTGCCCCCCCAGGGCCGGTGGGCCGACGCCTTCATCGACCCCCATTTGTTGGCGGGAATCCGAAAACCCCCGCCTTTGGGAATCCGGCTGACGTTACAGCGTTTCCTTGCCGGAATCAAACCACCCAGGCCCCAGGATGACGCCATCCGCGCCGAAACCAAACAGGCCATCGCCACCCTCGCCCAGGTCGGAGCCAAACCCCACAGGGTGTTTCCGCATTTCCCGACCAGTGACAAAAATCTTCTCTACGAATTGCACCATTTCAACTGGTTCGAACCCTGGTCGGCTGGGGCACAAACCGCCTTGCTGGCCGTGTTCATCCAAACCCAGGCTCCCCAACTCCAACAAGCCAACCCCAAAAACCTTGTCCAAACCATGGGCCGGTTCCTGGAAAAAATGGTCAACCCCCAAACCGGAACCTACTACCGAGGAAAAAAAACACCCGTCCGCGGACAGATGATCAACGGTGCCATGAAGGTCCTCAACGCCCTGGACTGGCTGCAACACCCCATCCACTATCCGGAAAAATTGATCGATACCACCCTTGAGCAAGGTCCGCCCCCCGCCGGGTGCCATGTGGTCGATTGGGTTTATGTGGTCCACCGTTGCGGATTGCAAACCGATCATCGCAAAAAAGAAATCCAACAACGCTGCCGCGAAATCATCGACCTTATCAAAACCCACCAAAACCCTGACCTGGGCTTTTCCTACCAGCCCCACAAAGCCCAATCGGGTTATTACAACGCCACCATCTCCCAAGGATTGGACGAAGGGGATATCCACGGCAGTTGCCTTTTGATCTGGGCCTTGACCATGATCGCCCATATCCTGGAATTAAACCTGCCCGAATGGAAAATCATCCGGCCATGATTGATCTGCGTCAACTCCACTTGGTGCTGTTCTTTACCGAAGGGGTCTCCCTGGTCACCTGGGAGCGGGGGGGATTGTTCAACCGCGAAGTCGCCCTCTACCAGGCCCTGCGTCCCCATCTGGGGAAAATCACCTTCGTCACCTACGGCGACGGGCGCGACCTGGAATTCTCCAGCCGCCTTGAGGGAATCCGCATCGTCTGTAACCGTTGGGGATTGGGGCGGCAGTGGTACCGCAGAACACTCCCCCTGTCACTCCGCTCCTGCCGGCAGGGACCCGCCATTTTCAAAAGCAACCAAATCCGGGGTGGCGAAATTCCGCTCTATCTGGCCCGACGTTTCGGCAAACCGTTCATTGCCCGCTGTGGTTATCTGGTATCCGACAGCATCCAATGGCGCGAGGGTGAACAGGCTCCCGCGACCCAAAAAGCCATGGCCGACGAAAAACGTCTGTTCAATCATGCCCACCGTTGCGTCGTCACCGCGCCCCACATGAAAGCCGTGCTGGAAAATAATTACAGCGTCCAAGGCGAAAAAATCCGTGTCATCCCCAATTATGTGGACACCACCCTTTTCGCCCCCGACCCTGCCCGACAACGAAACCAACGCCGCCTCATTTTCATCGGTCGCCTGGAACAGGCCAAAAATATTTTCTCCCTGGTGGATGCCCTGCAAGGGTTGAATGTGGAACTTTGGATTGTCGGCGACGGGGCCGAACGTCAAGCTTTGGAAACAGCGACCCGTGATCAGGGGGTTCAGACCCGTTTTTTTGGAATCCGTCCCCACCATGAACTACCCAGACTCCTCAACGAAGCCACCGCCTATGTCCTGCCCTCCTTCTGGGAAGGACATCCAAAAACATTGCTTGAGGCCCTTTCCTGCGGCCTCCCCTGCATCGGCAGCGACATCCCCTCCATTCGCGGCGTCATCCGCCACCGCGACAACGGCCTGCTGTGCGGGTTGGACCCCCCATCCATCCGCCAGGCCATCATTGAACTTTTCCAACAACCCTCCTTGCAGGAACAACTGGGTCGCAGTGCCCGTGCCTACGCCCTGCAACATCTGAGTCTGGACCGTATCGTCGAAAGTGAACTTGATGTGTATCGAGAACTTCTTCAACAACTTTAAAACAGAGCAACTCCGTGAATGCCCCAACCGTCAGTGTGGTGATGAGCGTCTACAACGGCGAACGCTTTCTGCAACAAGCCATACTCAGCATCCACCAGCAAACCTGGACCGACTTTGAATTCATCCTCATCGACGACGCCTCGACCGACGCCTCCCCTGCCATCATCCACGACTGGGCCAAGCGAGACAGCCGTATCCTGCCCGTCACCAACGATCACAATCTGGGACTGACCCGTTCCCTAAACAAGGGCATTCGCCTAGCCCGTGGGCGTTGGATCGCCCGCATGGATGCCGACGATTTTTCCCTCCCCGAACGCCTGGACAAACAGGTCGGTTTCTTAATAAACAATCCTCAGGTCGGCCTGTTGGGAAGTGCCGCGTGGATCATGAATGCCGAAGGCATCGTTGAAGACACCTTCCACCGCAACCCCACAACCCATACCGAAATCTGTTGGCGGGTCATCCTGGCCAACCCTTTTTTTCATTCCTCCGTCATGTTGGATCGCCAACTTGCCCTCGTGAACCCTTACGATGAATCGATCCCCTACGGCCAGGATTTTGAACTTTGGGGCCGATTCCTCGAAGTCACCCAGGGGGCCAATCTGGCAGAACCCCTGGTTCAATTGGGCCGGCATCCCAACCGCGTCAGCATTCTGCACACCCGGGATCAATTCAGACTGGGATTGAATATCATGAAGAAAAGGCTTGCAAGCCATCTGCAAAACATTCAATGGAATGAGGAAATCATCCATGAAATGCGCCAGATCACCCAATCCGACTGGCCAACCCCCCATGAAACTTCCAGAGCCTGGGAACGTGTACTCAAACTGTTTACCGCCTTCGCCAGCCAAAATCGCCCTGACCAAAAAACCATCCATCAAATCCGTCAGCAACTGATCCGACACCTGCTCCTGAGCCTGTCATTCCCCCAGGGACCCCGACCCACTTGGCCATTGCTCAAACAAATGATCATCGGCTTTCCCGGGGCCACATTGGAAGAATTGTTTCACTATTTCCAGACAAGGCTCGCCTCACAGCGGCCAGTGTAGATACGGCAGGGCCAGGGTTTATCCAGAAAATCCTTCCAATTTCTTGCCAATAAGGTAGATTATGTCCATCCAGCATCAGGCCCTTCCCCTTGGGATGCGGAAAGATTGGCACCCATTTCAATCCTAGAAGATAATCCCCATGTCGCTTCGATCACGCATATCCATCATTTTAGCCATTATCATGACCTTGCAGGTCATTCTGGCCCTGATCGTCCAAGGAACCATCGTCACCCCCCGTTTTATCGCCCTGGAAAAAAAAGAAGCCGCCAAAGACCTTGACCGTGCCCTGGAATCAATACAACGGGAACGCAAACATGTCGCCCTGCTGGCCTCCGATTGGTCCGCCTGGGAGGATGCCTACGAATTCGTTCACAAACCCACGCCGGGATTTATCGCCTCAAACTTAAGCCCGGAGGCCCTAGAGGGCATTCGTGTCAACCTGCTCTATTTCTACGACCTGCAGGGAAACTTGGTCTGGGGTAAATACTACGATACCGAAAAAAAAAGTTTTGTCGCCTGGAACGATCTGCCAACCCGCATCGACGATTCCATGCGTTCTCTGATCACCCACAAGGATGAGAATGATTTTCACAGCGAATTGATCCTGACTTCCACCGGGCCCATGCTGCTGGCAGCACGCCCCATCGTCCATGTAGGCTTCAAAGGCCCCATCCGGGGCACCCTCATGATGGGACGTCTCCTGGACCAGAAACTGCTCAAGGAGCTGGTGGACCAAACCCATGTGGCCTTTGAAATATTTACCGCCGAGGCCGATGGAAAGTTTTCCCAGGAATACCGCGCCATCGCCGAGAAACTGGTTGCAGGCCCGCCAGTCCTGTGGCTCGATGAAGGAGAAGGTCATCGGGCAAGAACCGACAAAAAAGAAGCGGGTTACCGGGTGGGTTTTACCCTGGTACACGACTACCGCCAGCGTCCCGGCCTGTTGCTGCGCTCCGCAACCCCAAAGGACATCACCAAAGAGGGAAACTCCGCCTTTTGGGGGACTCTTCTGTCCAACTTGGTTCAGGGCATGGTCGTGTTGGGGGTTTTACTGGTAACCCTGCATCGAATCATCATTCGCCCCCTGACCAACCTGAATGCCCATATCGCCAACGTCGCCACCCACGGCGACCTGACCCGTCGCACCGACAT
>JACSDG010000136.1 GCA_015660855.1 Magnetococcales bacterium | reverse complement strand
CCCAGTAGCCTTGGAAACAGCTACAATACCACCATATCCAACGGAGTCGGCTTCTGAAGCCGCCCATATCCGACGGCTCCGCTCATCAAATTCAGGTTCTAGGACTTCAAATTTGCGCCTGATTGCATCCACAATTTTTTGCTTGACCATGCCAATATCGTAGCAAAAAAAACGATGCCAGGAAAACAGCAAAACTGATGACTTATTAATTTCCACTTCCTAAGCAAAAGGGGAAATATCGTCGCGACATGGTTGGCTGCCCATGACGTTGCGAAAGAAATAGTGTATGAAGTCTAGGGCCTTTGAAATGATTGGGTTGACCGTAACTAGGTTGACCGAGTGAAATCCCTTTTGATCAGGAGGCGAATCCTTGAAAGAACTCCGAATTGGCATGCTGGGTTTGGGTACTGTGGCGCATGGGGTCGTATCGTTGTTGCAGCGCAATGGCGAGCTGATCGCCCGGCGTATCGGCGTCACGTTGCGGGTGGTGCGTATCGCCTCCCGTCCCCCGATCAAGACCGTGGGGCTGAACCTGGACATGGATCCAGCGGAAAGGTTGGTTTTGGCGGCACTGAAACATGGCAAACATGTGGTCACCGCCAATAAAGCCTTGATCGCCGTGCGTGGCGTGGGATTGTTTCAGGCGGCACTGGAAAATAACAGGGATCTTATGTTTGAAGCATCGGTCGCGGGAGCGGTGCCCATCGTAAAAGCCATTCGTGAAAGTCTGGCTGGTAATCAGATCGAGTCTATTCACGGTATTCTCAATGGCACCTGCAACTACATCCTGACCGAAATGCGGGAAAAAGGACTCCCCTTCGCCGATACTCTGGCCCAGGCCCAGGAAAAAGGCTATGCCGAAGCCGATCCCTCCTTCGATGTGGATGGCATCGACACCGCGCACAAACTGGCTATCCTTGCCGCCATCGCCTGGGGGACACCGCCCGATTTTAAATCGATTCATATTGAAGGGATACGCCCTATAACCGATGGCGATATTGCCTGGGCCACCGAGATGGGATACCGAATCAAACTTCTGGCCATCGCCAAACGCCGTGACGAAGGTTTGGAGTTGCGGGTGCAACCCACCCTGGTAACCAAGTCGTCTATGGTGTCCCAGGTCGAAGGGGTATTCAACGCCGTCTTCGTCAAAAGCGATTTTGCCGGAACGACGATGTATCATGGCCGGGGAGCGGGAGCAGAACCCACGGCCAGCGCGGTGGTATCCGATTTGATCGATCTGGCGCGTAACCTGTCTTTGACTGCGGCATCAAGAGTTGCTCCTCTGTCGATCCAACCGCAACATTTGCGGCATCTCCCCGTCCATGACATTGCCAATCTGAAATGTGAATATTATTTACGCTTGGCCGTTCTTGATCGCCCTGGGGTGTTGGCGGATATCACCTCCATCCTTGCCAGACAAGGGATTTCCATCGATGCCATCCATCAAAAAGGCCGGACGACTTCCCAGGAAGCGGTGCCTTTGGTCATCGTTACGCATCAATGTTTGGAGAAAGACATGCAGAACAGTCTGGCAGTTTTGGAACGTCTGGAAACGGTACAGGGAAAACCCGTGTTTATCCGTATGGAATCGAGTTTGGCCTGACGTTGTTCTTTTTTGCCACCTTTTTCGAGGGAAAATGCAACCCAGGCCGTCGGTATGTCGGTGTTGATCGTGTTTCAGGATATGGGGGGCAGGGAGGAAGGCTTCAGTTTCAGCCAAACTTTGCCCGGGATCTATCATCTGGCGGCGGAAACAGGGCCGCAGGTGCAGATTCCCGTTGGGATGCCTGAAACCACTCCGACCATGATGGGAATGCTCGCCTCCATGCTCTTTTCCGGGGAGCACTCTGGCCCCTGTTGGGACCGGGGATGGCCTCAAGGGTACCTTGCAGCCTTGGGAGGGGGGCTTGATCCCGACCCTTCCCTGACGTGGGCCTCTTTGGCCCTGACCCATTTGCGGCAAAATCGCGACCAGCTTGTTTTCATCAATGAGCGGGAACCCTGGGCCGCAAGTGTCCACGTTACGGAACTGATCGAGGTGTTGCGATCCCCCCTCGCCGAACTGAAATGGCGGGTTCACGGTCCCGTTGATGGACAGGTACTGCTTTCCTCCCCTTTGGATTGTCGGGTGGATGTGGCTCCGCTGGAAAATATCCATGGCCAGTCCATGCAAAATGTATTACCACGAGGGGAGGGGGCCGGACGACTGTTGGAGCTGCTGACGACTGGACAATTGGTATTGGCCCGTACCGAGGCCAATCGTCGCCGAGTGGATCAAGGATTGATGCCGATGAATACGCCGTGGATCCATGGTGTGGGACGAGGAAACGATTTTTTCTGTCACGATCTCCAGAACAAGGTTCGGGGAGCTTATTGGTGCGAAGATTCCACAAGTTCCGGTCTGGCCCGACAGGCCGGATGGACAAAACTGGAACCGGAAGCCAAAACGGATGCCCGATTTGCGGGTGGCTGCGATGAGCTGGAAAGTTTGGCCAATCGGGTCGCCCAGGCTGCCCTAAGGGGGCCGGTATTGGTTCAGTTTTCCATTACGACGCCCTTGCGACTTGAACAGATCGGTCGTGAATTCGTTCGTCCACTGGTCGAATTTTTGGCTGCTGCCAATCAAGGCCTTCTGGTTTGGGCCAGGGAAGCGATGGGTCGCCACAGCCCGGAAACAGTGACGGGGATCCACTGGGGTTTTGGTCGTGGTCGAAAATTGTTGGCCAAACCGCGTTTTTGGCGACGCCAAACCTGGGGAATGGGAGAAAGCTTGACCATGGACAAGTCTCGGAAACTTTGGCTCTCATGATCCCCACTCTGTCTTTTTCCCAAAAAGTCTGGAAACTCAGGGCAGAGCCTTGTGATCGGCATGGGGAAATCGCGCGTGAGGCAGGATTGGAACCTTTTTTTGCCGGCATCCTGGCCGACCGGGATTTGCAGGATCGTGAGGCGGTGCGTTGTTTCTTCGACCCCAGGCTGGCCATGCTCGCCGATCCCCTGGGACTCAAAGACATGGACAAGGCGGTGGCCAGGATCATCCTGGCCTTGGAACGTCAGGAAAAAATGGCTGTCTTTGGCGATTATGATGTCGATGGTGCCACTTCATCGGCACTGTTGGTTCGCTATTTCCGCTGTCTGGGGACAAACCTTCGCCTGTATGTCCCGGACCGTTTGACGGAAGGCTATGGTCCCAGTGAGCAAGCCATGCACACCCTTGCCTCTGAGGGCGTCAACCTGGTCATTACCGTGGATTGTGGTATCACCTCCTATGCGGCCATGGATGCCGCTTCTCACGTCGGGATGGATGTCATCATCACCGATCACCATCAGGCTCGGGAAACGCTGCCGAAGGCACTGGCGATCATCAATCCCAACCGCCTGGATGAATCCTTTGCCCATAAGGAATTGGCAGGGGTTGGTGTGGCTTTCTACCTCCTTATGGCGTTGAATCGTGAATTACGGGCAAACCGTTTTTTCAATGGTGATCGTACCGAACCCGATCTGAAAACTTTGTTGGATCTTGTCGCCGTGGGGACCATTGCCGATGTCGCCCCCTTGACGGGGTTGAATAGAATCCTGGTCAAGGTTGGTCTGATGGTCACGGAAAATACCGGGCATGTGGGTCTGGCGACATTGCGAGAAACGGCCCGTTTGTCGGGACGACTCAGTGCTGGCCAGGTGGGATTTCAAATCGGTCCACGCATCAATGCGGGTGGACGGTTGAGTTTGGGGCGATTGGGGGCGGAATTGTTGGCTACAGATGATCCGGAGCAGGCGGGAGAAATCGCCCGCCTTTTGGAACAGGCCAATCGTGAACGTCAGGCCATCGAAGAAAAAATTCAAAAGCAGGCTTTCCAGCAGATCATGCGGCTCTCCAGTGAGAAAAAAATCTACGGTCACGTCCTGGCGGATAAAAATTGGCATTCCGGAGTCGTCGGCATTGTCGCCTCCCGTATTGCCGAAAAAACCCATCGCCCCGCCATCGTCATCGCCCTGGATGAACATGGGATAGGTAAAGGTTCCGCCCGTTCCATCGCGGGAATCAACCTTCTGCAAGCCATTGACGCCTGCCAGGGTTTCCTCCTGGGCTTTGGTGGTCATCATGCCGCCGCCGGCTTAACTATTGAGCAGGGGCAATTGCAACCCTTTGCCGAGGCATTCAATCGCTTCCTGCTGGAGAATACCCCGGAAGAGGTCTTTCAAATGGCTCTGTTGGTCGATGGGTGGACGAAATTATCCGATTTTTCCTTCGAGACGGTCTCCCGACTGGAGCGGTTGCAACCCTTTGGCCGTGGCAATCCGGAACCGGTATTTGTGTTTGAAAATGTACGTGTCGTCGAGCATAAAATATTGAAAGATAAACACTTAAAATGCCATTTGGTTGACCTGGAGGATCACGCCATGGAAGCGATTGCTTTCAATGTGTTTCCTGGGCCATTGGGTGAAGGAATCGCCTCCGGTGGACAAAGGCTGGATGTTGCGGGGTCTTTGAGTATCAATCGTTACCAAGGTCGTGAGCGGGTGCAGCTACTGATCCGGGATGCCCGCCCGGCGAATGCCATCCCTCATGGCAACTCACTTTCGCGACATTGAAGCATTGCCATGGCCAGAGAAAAACCGGATCATTTTTATAAACAGTCTGCCGTCATCCCGGTCATGCGCAGTGGTCATGGCTTTGAAGTGCTGTTGATCACCTCGCGTAAGAAAAAACGCTGGATCGTCCCGAAAGGAATTGTGGAAAAAAATTACACCCCCGCCAATTCTGCCGCCAAGGAAGCCCTGGAGGAAGCCGGCATCCTGGGGAAACCCCTTCCCCATCCCGTTGGCAAATATCGATACAAAAAATGGGGCGGTGTGTGTACTGTCGAGGTGTTTGTCATGTTTGTGGACCGGGAATTGGATAAATGGCTTGAATCCACCCGGGTCAGGCGTTGGTTTGAGCTGGATAAGGCGATTAAAAATGTTGAAGAGACCGGATTGAGGAAGGTTTTGGAGCGTTTGGAAGGATTTCTGGCGAAGCACCATGTCTGAAAAGTATTGGTTGGCCATCGTTGTTGTTGGGGGGGGCTTCGTCTATGGGGCGGCGTGCCTGTACCTTTATCTCACCCAACACCGGAAAGTTTTTCTGGTCCCCAAAACGGGAAAGGAAACCCCCGTAGATTGGGGGCTGGCCTACGAGCCTGTGACGATAGACAATCACGGTAAGCCACTCCAGGCCTGGTGGATTCCCGGATTGAAGGATCGCCCTGTTGTATTGTTTTGTCACGGCAACGGGGTCACCATGCACCATTTGTCCAAGCACGTCCTGTTTTTGCGCCCGTTGGGTATTGGAATTTTTTTGTTTGATTATCAGGGGTATGGTGATAGCGAGGGCAAGGCTGGCGAGGCTAACAGTTGTGCCGATGCGGCATTGGTTTGGCAATATTTGGTAACCCAACGGGGGATAAAGGGAGAGAACATCCTGATTTACGGGCATTCCTTGGGAGGTGGGGTGGCGACGTGGCTGGCGGCGCGGCATCGGTGCGGGGGGGTCATCCTGGAGGGAACGTTCACTTCCATTCCCGACCTTGCCACCGATTATTATCCCTGGCTCCCGGTACGCAAACTAGCCCGTATTGATTTTAACAATCTGGCCAACATGAAAAACATTCAGGCTCCCCTTTTTATTACCCACAGTACCGAAGATGAAATTATCCCTTTTCACCATAGCGAACATCTGTTTGCAAATGCCCCATTTCCAAAACAGTTATGGCCCATCCGGGGCAGGCATGCCGATGCTTTTGTCCAAACCAGCACAGAGGGGTTGGGTGCCCTGCGCGATTTTTTCAAGATCGGTCCCTGAACTAATGAAAGCCGTGGAATGATCCGGAAAGCCAGTAAACTATCTCGTACCACCAATCAACCTGTCTACCAGTTCCGGGTAGGTGGGAAAACGGCTGTCCGCGCTCGCAAGTTTAGCGTCCAGTTCCATCGCTGTGGCGATGATGATTCGATCAAAAGGATCGCGGTGAATGTCCACAAGATCTACGGCCCGCAACGCGATCCCCGCCGTTAGCGGCAACAGCACCACATCCGACCCTTCCAGAGCGAGGGCAAACCAATCCCGTTGAGACATCGGCAATTCCAGACGACCACGACGATAGGCTAAAGCCAGTTCAAAACAAGAGACTGGCGAGACCCCAACACGCGGCGCACTTTCAATCACTCGAACCATGTCGGATGGCAGCCGGTCGTGTTCAAGGTTGATCCACCAGTACCAGACGTGACTATCCAACACAATCATTTGAGGCAATCCCAATCGCCCTCCTCGACGAGGGGAGCAATCAAATCACCCAACGTTCGACCTTTTCCGGCGATCTCTGGATGTGGTCGGCGTCTTTTTGGTTCCAAAGTGATTTCATCATCTATCGTGAGCGCGATCAGTTCGACGCGGTGATTGACAAAGGATTCAGGAAGTTCGATAACCACCTGCCGGCTGGTAACTTCAACAAACTGTCGCTGGACCTGCATGGAACACCCTCCGTGCATCGTCCGCCACACACGGCGGCGGGGCGCACTCGTCAACAACTTGTTGAATGTGATGCCCTTTGGGCACAATACCAGAAAAACTTAGGGGATTGCATCCCCCGATCTCCCTACTGGGGAATGTAAAAACAGAATCAAAACTCTGAGGGAAATCCCCCATGCCCCTTTTTTCTTTTAAACCGCACCCATCTTGGGATACGAAGTTATTTGTTCGGGGCTTCGCCCCGATCCCTACCAGGGGGGGCACCCCCCTGGACCCGCAATAATTTGAAACTGCATATCCCAAAATGGTTGCGGTTTAATAACTGCAAAAAACTTTTTTTCCTGTGCAAACAGCGGCCAAAAGTCAAACAAAAGCTATGCCCAACCCCGATCACAGCCATGCAATACAGTTTTCAGGCGCACATTGGTAACACGATTTTGGGTTTTAATGATTTTATTACATAATCTTAATGATGCCAGGCGTAAATCGTCCAGGTTGCGTTGTGGATCCACGGTAAGAACCAGATCGGCCACCATACCGTCACGGGTATAGTGCAGCACCAAATCGGCAATAGCCAATAAACCTTCCTCGGTATCCAGGAGTTTGGACATGGCGTCTAGCATTTCCTGACGGTTCGGATAGTCGATGGGCATGGGATGGTTTTGATCATCTTCGGGATCCACATGGACCAAAACTTCGGTAACTTCAAAAACACCATCAATGATGGCCAAGCGCATGCGTTCGGCAATCTGGTGCCCTTCGGAAACCGACAGGTACGGGTTGACCACGACGTGGATATCCACATGAATGTTCGGACCCGAGCGACGCACTTTGAACAGGTGGGCCGAATAGACATCCGGGTATTCCTCGACCATCCGGACGATTTTTTCCTGGATGGCTTTGTCGATGGCCGCCGAGGCATCGGTGAACTCAAGAAAGGCATCCCTGACAAAACCATATCCCATTTTGAGCAGGATGACCGAGACAACGATGGCGGCAATGGGATCCGCTACCGGCCAGCCCACCATGGCTCCGGCGATGCCAAGCAGGGCGGCCACAGATGAAATGGCATCAGAGCGATGGTTCCAGGCGTTGGCTACCAGGGCACGCAGGTGATATTTTTCCCCTATCCGTCGGGTGTAGTGGTACAGCCATTCCTTGGCCAGGATGGCAAAGATGATTGCCGCCAGAGCGGCCATCCCCGGAACAACCACCGGATGCTGCTCTACCCGGCCAACGGCATCAATGACGATTCCCACAGCCAAGGCAAAGAGCAGAATGCCACTGAAGAGAATGGCCAGGGTTTCATAGCGTCCGTGCCCGTAGGGATGCCCTTCATCAGCAACGGCACGCGACATGTGATTGGCGACCCAGATCGCACCATCGCTGAAAAGGTCGGAAATGGAATGGACGCCGTCCGCCACAAGGGCGGGGCTGGTTGCGACGATGCCAACGACAATCTTGACTACCGACAGCACAACGTTGATGACCAGACCCACAATGATGGCCCGGTTGGACATGCGCAGGCTTTCATTGTCCTTGGGATCCCGGTCATTTTTTCGGGACTGATTCAGAGTAACTTCCACGAATAAACTCACTTTTCCCGAATGTCATCCCGCAGAAGCACCGGGGGATGACCATCATCTTCTAATAGCACCCGTTGAAGATTAACGACGCATATTGATGGCAATGAACAATGGATCGCCATTGCGAATCAGCCGCACCAACACGGTTTCTTTGTCACGAGAGGCTTCCAGGGCTTTCTCGTAGCTTGCGATGCTTTCCACCTTCATGCGGTACAATTCAACCAACACATCGTTGCGCAGAACCCCTGCCTCCGCAGCGGCACCATTGGGTACCAGAGAGACAACCACGACACCGGTTTGATCGGGTTCCAGCCCCAGGCGTTGGCGACTGCGCTCATTCAGCGGCTCTACCTGCATGCCGAAACGATCATTGCTGGGTTTGTTGCTGGTTGCCTTGGCCTGATCACTTTCTTCGTCCGGCGGCATTTCTCCAGTGGTGGCCGACATTTTTAACTGTTTGCTGTCGCGCAGGACATCCATGGTGACTTTTTTGCCCACATCGGTAGCCGCCACCATGGTGGGAAGTTCACGCATCCGGTTGATTTCGTGACCATCAAACTTCAAGATAACGTCACCGGTTTTCAACCCCGCCTTTTCTCCTGGTCCCCCCTGCATGACGTGGGTGATTAGTGCCCCACGCGGATCCTTTAAACCCAGAGCTTGTGCCAGTTCAGCAGTGACCGTCTGGATGCCGATTCCGAGCCATCCCCGTGTCACATGACCCGTATTCTTGAGTTGTGTCACCACCGACTTGGCCAGGTTGATGGGAATGGCGAAACCAATGCCCATACTGCCACCGGAACGGGAAAAAATGGCCGTATTGATACCCACAACCTTTCCCTTCATGTCAAAAAGGGGACCGCCGGAGTTGCCAGGATTGATGGCGGCGTCGGTTTGAATAAAATCGTCATAGGGGCCGCTGCCAATGATTCGTCCCTTGGCGGAGATGATGCCAACGGTCACGGTGGCGTCAAGACCGAAAGGATTTCCTATGGCCATGACCCACTCTCCGACCTCGGCTGTTTCTGAATCGCCAAGATCGACCACCGGGAGTTTTTCACCGGTTTCGATGCGAATCAACGCCAGATCGGTTTTGGAATCACCCCCGATGACCTTGGCTGTGAACTCTCGTTCATCGGGAAAACGAACCGTAATTTTGTCGGCTCCATCTACGACGTGATGGTTGGTGAGGATAAACCCTTCGGGATCGATGACAAACCCCGATCCCAGATTTTGCGACTCAAAGCGATCACGGGGCATTTGTTGTTCGTTGAACTGTTTGAAAAAGTGCTCAAAGGGGGTTCCCTCGAACGGATTGCGCCCCATGCCGCCATCCGCATCCATTTTGCGGGTGGCGTGAATGTTGACGACCGAAGGTTTCAAACGTTTGACCAGTCCGGTCAACTCGGGTAACCCCTCGGCCAGGATGGTCGAAGGCGACACAAAAAAAACGGCCACGGCGAAAACAAACGCCAGAAACCATCCGAAACTGAGCATGTGCGCCGACCCGGTCGGTTTTATCCGTATTGCGTGCATGACCTTGAACTCCCAAGTGACACCAACAGACCCCCCTCACGGGGCCTCTCTTAAAACAACCCATCCGCTACAATCCTAAGGGTTCAACCAACCCCCGGAAGAATCGGAGTAACTTCCCATAAGCCCATGGCCAAGGCAAGGGAGAGCGAACCATGCGACTCGGTAATTTTATTTATGTTCATTTTATTCTGAAAACCAATATGTTATATCTGGGCTTCGCGTTATGGACCCCCAGTCCGTCGGGCCATGGACGAATCCGACTGTTGCCATGCGACTGTCCACGTATCGGAAAAACAAAGTTTGGCAAAAATTTTTGCGGGGGTCCGGGGGGGATCATCCTTACAAGTGTAGGTTTTTTATCGTAAGTTAAAAACGGGTGACGAAACAATCAGTTCCGATATAGAATGGAGTGTCTTACGTTCCAAATTCCA
>JACSDG010000135.1 GCA_015660855.1 Magnetococcales bacterium | reverse complement strand
TGACACCTTTCAGTCAATTTGAATATTGGAACCTCTCGGACACACCCCCCGGACCCCCGCAATAATTTTTGCCAATAACAACGTTAGCGCATATGGGGGATGATCCCACCCTTAACCCCCGCAATAATTTCAACCTTAAAAAGAAAGGGGGGGGGGGATTGAATGGTTACGTCCGCATCATGCCTTGTCCGAGAAAACATCATTCAGGGACTGGGCATCGAAAATACGAAGGCTCCATTCCTCCAAGGAAGGTGGTTCGGCCTTGGCAATTTTTTCGTTGGCCCATTCGGGCACGATGCCAAAGCGTCGCTGTAACTGGCGGGTCAGAATTTTAGCTTCGCCTTTCTGCTCGCCTTTTTGCTCGCCAATCTGCTCACCTTCCTGTCGTCCTTCCTGCCGTCCTTCCTGTCGTCCTTTCTGCAGGACCATCTGAGCCCATTTCGGATTTGTATTCTCAATAACGCTTTGCGCAAATTGTGACATCATTTTATCTTCCTCCTCTGGACGCACCCGCCGAATAATCTCCCGGACATCCTTTTCATCGTAACGCATGTACGTTTCTACCACATACCGCATGATGAGCATGAAGTCATCGGCGGGAACCTCTGTCAAAACCTCAACGAGAAAATCTTTGATCTCAAGTTGTTTCCCATCTCTCGTTGCGTACTTGGCGGCCAATAACCATGCCCTCAGGTAAGGCTGTTTAGAAAGCTGCTGGTCTTCAACATGGCCCAAATCGAAAAGGGAAAACTTGAAATCCAGAAGGTACGACCGCCACCCTGTTGGTGCATCCACCAGTGCCAGAAAGTTACTCGGAATGCGCCATGTGCCTGCTCCATGGTACACGACAAATGGAACAATGGCTGGTAGCCGTTTCCATTCGGGATTCTCTCGTTCCCATTGCTCAAGTGCCCTGACCATATACCTCAATAATTGCCACGCTACAAACCGATCCGGGTAGCTCTTATGGTCAATCAGGGCATACAAAAAGGCTTCATGTCCATAAACGGTCTTCACCCGAAAAAGCCGGTCTGTCAGGTACTCTTGGAGTTCCTGATCAACGAAAGAGCCAGCAACTAACTCCGGAAGTTCATTGGACAGCAGTTCCGATATCTCAACCGGAAGCCGCTCACGAAGCAGGCACGCCGCCCTTTCTGGATCCGAGAGAAGGGTCTTTAGGAAACGATCATGCGGGTGGGCAATCTTGCTCATAAAAACGCATCAGCGGTAACCACTCAGTCCCCCCCTCTGGCACATGATGCACTTCGGGCAAAAACCAAAACCTTGGGTACTCTCGCCCCCAAACCCCCACAGAAAATGAAGCTTTTTGTCCAAATCATCAAAGAAGAACCTTGGGGCACTGCCCTAAACTTAAGCCGGGGGGGGGGGGATGATCCCCCCCTTAACCCCAACAATAATTTTTGCCAAAATTTGTTTTTTAACTTGAAGAACCGAGGCCACCCCACGGCAACAAAATGCCTAATGGACCTGCCCTTTGTGTTCCTGAACGGCGGTAATGGCCTCTTGAACCATTTTATTGGTGTCCGCCTTGGTCATGTTTTTGGCGATGAGCTTTTCAGTAGCCAATATGGCAATATCAACAACCGTCTCATGCAGCTCAGCCAGAGCGGCCCGTTTGGCGGTCTCAATCTCCGCCAAGGCAAGGCTTTTCTTTTTGGACAGTTCCTGGCCCAAAGACTCCTTGGCCATTTCCCGATACCTCGCAGCTTCCAATCGAGCCTCTTCCACAGTCTGCTCCGCCTGGCGACGGGCAGCCACGAGCACCTTTTGGGTATCGACGCTGGCTTTCTCCGCTTCTTGACGGCTCTTTAATGCCGCATCCAGATCAGAACTGATTTTGTTGCTGCGGGTGTCCAGTACCTTCTCAATGGCCGGCAAGACATGCTTCCTCAGCAGGTACAGAAGAATAACAAAGGAAGCAATAGACCAGAATATCTGATGCTGGAATACCGAAGGCTCAAACTGCGGCATCCCCGAGCCGGCGGCGGCTTGTTCTCCAGTGGCGGCGTAGGCAGTGGCGATCATGGTAGCTTCAAGCCTTACCCATAATGATGAACGCAACAACCAAACCATAAAGGGCAACCGCCTCCACGAAAGCCATGCCAATCCAAATGTACTTGGCAAGTTGCGCCTCGGCGGCAGGTTGGCGGGCGATGGCCTCAATGGCTTTGCCGAAAAGAATCCCGAGACCAACACCAGATCCGGCAAATCCCAATGCGGCCAATCCCATTCCGATCAAAGCAGCGGCTGTTGCATCCATTAAATCTCTCCTTACCTAAGGCAAACTTGAATATGAACAGGGATCTATGTGTGCCACGTTCCCACGCTGCTGTCAATGCATGTGCATGGCGTCGTTGATGTAAACACAGGTCAAGATGGTGAAAATGTAGGCCTGAATGAAACCGATAAAAATCTCAACTCCGGTAAAAATAACGGTAAATCCGAAAGGAACCCAGGCACCCCACCATGGCAGGGTGATGACGTACCCAAACATAACGGCAAGCATGGTGTGACCAGCGGTCATGTTGGCGAACAAACGCACGGCCAGAGAAATGGGCCTAGCCAGAAAAGAGATGATTTCAATGGGGATCATCAGCGGCATCAGCGGAACAGGGACACCGCTGGGGACAAAAAATTTAAAGTAATGCGAACCATGCCGATAAAAACCGTAGCCAAACGTAAAGCCGACGATGGTTAAAGAGAAGGTGGCGGTGACGATAAGCTGCGAAGTCACCGTGAAGGATCCGGGGATCAACCCGGCCAGATTACAGAAGAGTATGAAAAAAAACAGCGTAAAAATGTAAGGGAAAAAGGGGCGACCCTTTTCGCCAACGATGTCGGTGACGATGCCATGGATGAAAAGATAACCGACTTCACCAAGACTTTGCATCCGTCCAGGGACGGTCCGGGGATTTTTGAAGGCCAAGTGAAAAAACAACATGACCAGGGCAATGGCAATCCACATCCAGTAGACCGAATTGGATGTGGAAATATCCAAACCCATAAAGGAAAGATCCAGGTGTTTGGCCACCTGGAAATGGTGCAGGGGATCCATTTTGGGCGCGGTGGCAGAGATGGCGGAAGTGGCGGTTGAGCTCATGATTCCTTTGGTTCCCTTCAGGTTGAAGCCAAATCGGAATGGACGAGACGGTAGGCGTTGCGAACACCGGCAGCCGCACCGAAAAACAAAAACACCACCGTAAACCAGGGGCCTGAGTGCAGCCAGTGGTCGAGGGCATAACCCATTCCGGTACCGATCATGGTGGCTACGACCAACTCGGTTCCGAGTCGCATGGCCAGCCCTACCCCAGGGATGCCCGCAGACTTTTCAGTCTGCTCAGGCGAAAGGCCAGCCGGGTTGGCGACATTTTTTGCGGAATCGTCACCTTCTGGCATCTTGGATTTTAATCCCCAGGTTTGCGGACAAGCCTGCCCATCAAGGGGCCCACCAAAGGCGTCTTCCTGCGGCAGTTTTGTCACAAAGCCACCGACATTCGATCACGCCCGCCCTACATCCTAAAAAACCTTTGCCCCTCTGTCAACTCTACGTCCCGACGGGATGCGAATATTTTAACTTTTTTCAAGGGAGAGAGGTTGGTCATTGATACTTTCAATCCAGCCCCAGGTCGGTGCATTTTTTCCGCAAGGTATTGCGATTGATGCCAAGAATGCGTGCCGCCTTGATTCGATTGCCCCGGGTTTCACGCAATACCCTTTCAAACAGTGCCATTTCTACTTTACGCAGAATGAGATCATGGAGATTGGTGATATTCATGGAGCCGGTGGTGGCAAAGTGGCGATCAACCAGGGCGATAACGCCATCCTCCAGAGAAGGTCCCGAAGTTGCGCAGGTCGCCGCAAGAGGGGCGACGATTGGAGGATGGGCAGATGAGGCCAGATCGTCGCCGCCATCTGACCCGATAAAATCCAATCGATCGGGACCAATGGTGTCGTGCGGAGCCAGGATCATAAGTCGTTGAACAAGATTTTCCAGTTCACGAACATTGCCTGGCCAACCATAGGACTGTAACGCAACAAGGGCTTCGGGGGTAAAACATTTTGGCGGGATGTTGATTTTTTTTGCTACCTGGGCAAAAAAATAGTCGCATAACAACGGGATATCATCAGGGCGGGAGCGCAGGGAGGGTACACTCAAGGGAATGACATTCAGGCGGTAAAACAGATCCTCGCGAAAACGTCCGTGAGAGATGGCCAAGAGGAGATCCTGGTGGGTGGCGGCGATGATGCGAACGTTGGCACTGATGGTTTCGGTACCGCCGATGCGGGTAAAGGTGCCGTTTTGCAATACCCTGAGGAGTCGGGTCTGGGCCTCCATGGGCATGTCGCCAATCTCATCGAGAAACAATGTCCCTTCGCGTGTGCGTTCAAAGTGGCCGGTCCGTCGGGAAATGGCTCCGGTGAAAGCCCCCTTTTCATGACCGAAAAGTTCGCTTTCCACCAGATTTTTGGGAATGGCGGCCATGTTGATGGCGGTAAAGGGGCCTTGACGCCTGGGACTGTGGGCATGGACCGCCCGAGCCACCAGCTCTTTGCCGGTCCCCGATTCGCCATGAATCAAAACGGTCATTTCGGAATTGGCCAGGCGACCGATGGTGCGAAACAGTTCCTGCATCGCGCGGGATGAGCCGATGATACCGCCAAAACGATCAATATCCACCCCCCTTTTCGGAGAAGGGGAGGAATTTCCCTCCAGGGCCAGACCAACCAGTTCGACAATCTTGACGATATCAAAGGGTTTGGATAAATATTCAAAAGCCCCACGCTCAAAGGCACCGACAGCATTTCTCAGGGTGCTTTGGGCGGTAATAACGATAACCGGCAATTCCGGCCTGAGTGTTTTAATGGTTTTTAACAGATCCAGTCCCGACCCGCCTGGCATGACGATATCGGTGATGACCAGGTCTCCCTGGCCATGAGTGGCGCGGTTGAGAAGATCTTTACCATTATTGAAACTCTCGACGTTGAAGCCCGCCTGCCCCAGGGCGGTTTCCAGGACAAAGCGGATGGAGGCATCATCGTCGGCGACCAGAATGGTTTTGGGGTTGGAACTCATATCGATGGTATGGGCAAAAAGATACGAAAAATGGTGCGTCCGGGATGGCTGTCCACTTCCATTTGACCACCGTGCTCGTGGACAATCTTTTGGCAAATGGTCAATCCCAAACCGGTTCCCTTGATTTTGGTGGTAACGAACGGCAAAAATATTTTCTTCCTCATATCATCGGGGATGGTCGGGCCGTTATTCTGTATTTCAATGACAATCTGGCGGCGGCGGCGTCCCTGTTCAAAACGGATGCGATCGGAAATGCGGGTGATCAGTTGAAGACTGGGGTTGGGGGTATCACGCAAGGCCTCCAACGCATTTTGCAACAAGTTTAAAAACAACTGTACCAGTTGATCCCGATCACCGCGAATGAAGGGGAGCGAGGGATCAAAATCGCAATCGGGTTGCGGTACCATGGGGCCGATGATTTTTTGGACATGGTTGAGTATTTCATGGATATTGGTTTCTTTTTCCATGACCGGCTGATTGTCGGCCAGACCCAGGAGTGAATCCAACAATCGGCTGATCCGATCCACTTCCGAACGTATCAACTGGGTACAGGTGATGGCGGATGGGCTGGGGGATTGCATTTCAATGAGTTGGGCGGCACCACGGATCCCTGCCAGGGGATTTTTAACTTCGTGGGCTACCGACATGGCCAAAAAACCGAGGGAATCCAAAGTTTCATTCAATCGCTCTCCCGCCTCCAGACGTTCAGAATCGCTCATTTCCTCCAATTGCAGCAAGGTTCCCATGGGGGTGCCGTCGGCATCGCGCAAGGGGACGACGGTGAGAGATACCGACAGCAACCGGTCGGGAGCCGGGGTTATCTGCGAATAGCGACTGCGAAAGGGCATGTTCAAGTTTTGGGCGCGATAGACAAGATCCAACGCCACCGGATAACCAGGCAAAAGCGTCTCGATGGACTGACCCAACAGCCAGCGGTGGGTCTTGCCGAACATGCGTTCGCAGGCGGTATTGACATTCTGGACGATAAACGTGTTGTCCAGTGCCAAAAGGGCCATATCGACATGGTCCCACAGGGTGTTGAGGGGGAAAGGGCCATGTCCCCGGGATTTTTCTTCAGGTTTAACGGTGGGCATCAGGGCACTTTAAAAATCGGGTTGTTCACGGAAAAAAGTTTCAATCATGCCGGCGGTGGTTTGCGGATCGGGGGAATGGTTAACGGCGTTACGAAAACGACCTCCCCCGACAAGACCCCGGGTGTGCCAAGCCAGATGTTTGCGTGCAAGGCGGTTGCCCACCACCGGCCCCAGGTGTTGAATCATGGCTTGAAAATGGTTCGCCACCAGATCAAGGCGGGTTTTTAAATCGGGTGGCGAGGGCGTGGTCCCGTTGGCCAAAAAATGGGCAATCTGGGTAAAAATCCAGGGCCTTCCCAGGGCACCTCTCCCGATCATGATTCCATCCACCCCGGTCACCTCCAGCATTTCCCGGGCACTTTCGGGATCAACGACATCACCGTTGCCGATAACTGGGATGGACAGTGCCTTTTTGATCGTGGCAATGGCAGCCCAATCCGCTTTTCCATGATACATGTCCGCCCGGGTTCGCCCATGTACCGTGACCAGGCGGGCACCGTTTTGTTCGGCAATCCGGGCAATGGTCAGGCCATTTTTATGATCATGATCCCAGCCCAGGCGAATCTTTACCGTGACAGGCACCTGGACGGCTCGTGAAACTTGAGCGACGATGGCCCCCGCAAGGGATTCGTTTCTCAGGAGGGCGGCCCCCGCGCCATTGTTACAAATTTTTTTGACCGGACAACCCATGTTGATGTCAATAACCCTGGCGCCCAGTCCTTCGTTCATCCGGGCCGCCTCTGCCATGACGGCGGGGTCGGAACCGGCAATCTGCACCGCAAAAATGGATTCTGGCTCCAATGTGCTCACAATTTTTAAACTTTGGGGGGTGTGCCGAACCATCGCCTGAGAAGCCACCATTTCAGAAAACGCCAAGCGGGCACCGTAGCGCAGGGCAAGACTGCGAAACGGGGCATCGGTGACTCCGGCCATGGGGGCAAGGATCAGGGGAACGGGGGGGGCCTCCTGCGTTTTTCGGGAGAAAAGTTCTGCAATCGCATCCATGGCCGGGCCGGGAAAAATAGTGTAGCTTAATTATTGGGCAAGTTTATCACCTTTTATCAGTTTTTTTCAAGAACCCATGAACCAACACCTCCCCTCCGATCTGCAATCCCAATTCGTCACTGGTGCCGTGGACGCCAAAGGATTTCCTGCGGCTTCGTTCCCGGAAATCGCCTTTGCTGGTCGTTCCAATGTGGGCAAATCTTCCCTGCTGAACCGTTTGTTGAATCGAAAAAATTTGGCCCGAGTCAGTCGAACGCCAGGCCGGACGCGGGAGATCAATTTTTTTTCCGTAGGGGAAATTTGGATGTTTGTAGATCTGCCGGGGTATGGCTATGCCAAGGTGGCCCGTGATCAGCGGCAGATTTGGGATCGGGTCATGGACAATTATCTTGGCAGACGTTCCGGGTTGCGTGCGGTGATCATCCTGTTGGATTTGCGGCGTGGTATTACCGATCTGGATTTGGCGTTGATGGCGTTGTTGGCTGAAAAGGGACACCCCTGGTTGCCGGTGGCAACCAAAATTGACAAACTCAAGTCCAATCCACGCAGGCAGGCGATCAAGAATCTTCAGGAAGCCGTGTTGCGGGTTCCCGGTTACGGTCTGCCCCCCGTCATTCCCGTCTCGTCGCATACCGACGAGGGGATGGACTTGTTGTGGCAACGGTTGCGGGAAATATTAAAATGACAGACCATGATCAGACCATGCGGCAAAAAGAAAGGCAGGTTTTTCTTGATTTCGATTTGTCGATCCGCTGATGGAACTTGACCTTCCATGCTCTGGTCCTCGCGGATGCGCCGTAGCCGCCGTACTTACCGTCATGCGCGATGGCCTGCCTTTGCGTGGATCCCGTTGGCTAGACAATTTGTCGCAGCGTGACAAAGGTTTGGCCTTTCAGATTACCATGGGATCGTTACGCCACTATTCCAGGCTGGCGGCCCAACTGGGTCAATGTATGCAACGTCCTTTGCCCGCCAAGCATCATTTCGTCAAGGCGGTATTGGTGACGGCACTTTATCAAGCCCATTTTCTTCGGGTGCCGGCACGGGCGGCGGTCCATGAAGCGGTGGCACTGGTGAAAAATTCCAAAGAAAAGGCCATGGCACCCTTTTGCAACGCCGTGCTGCGCAAAGCGGTGTCGATGGATTGGGATGCCCTGCTGCATGAAATCGCCGATCCCATGGCCAGGTTGGCCCTGGAAACTTCTCATCCACCATGGCTGGTCAGACGCTGGTGGGATGAATTGGGAGAGGTGCTTTGTCGGCAACGCCTGGAAGCGGGAAATCAGCAGCCTCCATTGACTTTGCGACTGCACGGCGATTCCGGAGGCCAACATGTAATACTGGAGCGTTTGCTTTCTCTGGGAGCGAAAATATGCCCTGAGACCCCGGGAGCGGTCTTGTTGGATTCGGGGGGAATAGTCGAAAACCTGCCCGGTTATGCCGAAGGAAAGTTTGCGGTAGCCGATCAGGGGGCGCAATGGATTGCACGATTGCTCAACCCGCAACCGGGCGAACGGATCCTCGACGCCTGCGCGGCTCCAGGGGGCAAGACAGCCCATTTGATGCAACTGGCGGGTGGCAAAGTGAAATTGACGACGGTAGACAAAAGTTCTTCCCGATTGCAACGGTTGCGGGAAAATTTGCGCCGCTTGCGAATCGAAGAGGTTGAGACTGTCGTCGGTGATGCTGCGGATGACCGTCTGTTGGAGGGGCGTTCTTTCAGCCGCGCTTTGGTAGATGCTCCGTGTACCGGGACCGGGATCATTCGGCGTCATCCGGAAATCAAATGGTTGCGTCAACCAGGGGATCCGGAGCGGATGCAGCTTGAACAGTTGGCTATCTTGACTGGAACTGCAAAACGTGTAGATTCGGGAGGAGTTTTGCTCTACGCCACCTGTTCCATGGAGCCGGAAGAAAATCAGGGGGTTGTGAGTCTTTTTTTGGCGTCCCATCCCCAATGGCACCTGGATCCCATAATCCCGGAAACCGAGGGGTTGCCTTCCACCTGGATCAACAACAATGGTCAATTTCAAACCTGGCCTGGGCTTTGTGACATGGACGGATTTTTTGCCGCCAGGCTGGTCCGGGTGGCTTGATGTTTCTCATCTTGACGGTGATCTCTGAAGTTCGTATCACCGCCCTGGTCTATAGAATAGGAATGTTTCTTTAAATCCAGCCCCATAGAAAGAGTTTCCATAGCCTTTATACGCATGATGGACTCTACATTGAGCAACCCTGCGCGTAACCATTCAGTCCCCCCCCTTTTTTTTAAAGGTTGAAATTATTGCGGGGGTCTGGGGGGAGGTTCTCCCCCCGTGCTGCGGTTTGGAGGCGGAGC
>JACSDG010000011.1 GCA_015660855.1 Magnetococcales bacterium | reverse complement strand
GAGGCTCCGCCTCCAAACCTCCGCTGGGGGGAGAACCTCCCCCCAGACCCCCGCAATAATTTCAACCTTTAAAAAAAAGGGGGGGGACTGAATGGTTACAATGGCCCAGGTTACAGATCTCCGCTTTCGACCACTAGAAACCGGCCATGGAAACATTAAAATAAAAAATATTCATCAAACCATGGAGAAGAATGCCATAACCCACCGACCCGGCTTTTTCTCGTACCCATCCTAACAGGAGTGAAGGGAAAAATACCAGAAGAATAATACTCTGTTCCCGCACGAGCCAATGAGCCAGTGCAAACAGAATGGAAGTAAAAAGATTTGCTGGGGAAATGCCTAAACGGCGGATGGCGAAAAGCGGCTTTTTTAGAAGCAGGGTTTGACACCAGCCGCGAAAAGTCAACTCCTCCAAAACCGGATAGACTACGGCATAACCCAAAAACAGGCGTATTGCCTCAGGTAATCCATCTGAAAAAAGACCAAAACTGACGGCAAAAATCAGGAGTATCCACGGGGACACCGCAACCGCAAGGTTGCGGTGTCCCTTGTTCTGGGTGTCGGCCCGACGCATCATGCCCGATTTCTGCGCCGAGACAGATGGATCAGGGAAAAGGCCAGCATCAGCGCAAACGTCGGATCAAATCTGGCATTGGGATTCATGGTGCAGCCCACCTTGGTGTCACCACTTGACCCATCATTTGGACCCGGTGGCGGCAGTGCGGTGGCGGCGGCGGTGGCGGCGGCGGCGGTGGCGGTGGCGGCAGCGGTGGCCGGCGGTGACGGTGACGGTGACGGCGGAGAAGTTGGAGATGGACCCAATCCACCCGGATCTTTGATGATTCCAGGAGTGGAACTGTTGCTATCACCAAAACCACCATCGATAAGTATTAGTGTTGCTCCGGTGCGAGTTGGGTTAAATTTGAAGTAGCGGCCATTATCATAACCAGGCATATCGATCCACTGACCATTGAAATATTTCCACCAGGTACTCCCTGCCGACACGGCGGAGGAGAAGCACAAATCGACCAGAGCCATATTTTGTGCCTGACCCATTTTGATCTCAAAGTCAAGCAGACCGTAGGGGAGTGAGTCTGGTTTGCCCTGAGTGCTCAAGGCAGTTTTTATATTGGAAACATTTGTTTGTGACTGGTGATAGACATTGACATTTAACAGAGAACCGCCGCTAATCTTTATGGCGAGGGGAGATTTTGCGGCATCCATCAACGGGATTACATATTGATATCCGCCTCCCAGGCAATTGCCAGAGAGTGGTGTGGAAGATGGATTGACGATCAACTGTTTCATAACTGTCATGGATGGTGTTCCGATACTGTCGATAACTGTAAGATAGACAGTAAGCGTCGTTCCAGTTGCTAGCGGTGGAACGAACACTGTGGGCTTTGGATCAGTTGCATTGGAAAGTGCGAATAAATCTGTCGGCGATACGCTCCATGAATATTTGAGAGTTTCTGTACCGGGAGCAACACCAGCTGGCGCACTGGACCGGGAACCATCAAGATTGATTGTATCCCAGGGGTTGAAGGTGGTCTTGCCGTTAATGACATCGATTGCGGCAATAGGTGTTTTTATGGCACTATCCGTAGTGCTGCTTATTACATTGACAATTACCGGAGCCTGGGTAGACACCTGACCGTAGGCATCTTTTACGGAAAGCCCGAAAACCATGATCAAGCTTTTATTGCTCTGGAGAAGCGTTGGAGCATAGAAGGAGATATATTGGTCGCCCCACTCTGTTATTGTTTCAAAAGGGGGTGGGGAGACCACTGCCTTCAGGGGAGTGTTACTGGGGCCCATTTTTGTTATGTTCTTACCGCTCAGACTAATTTCCGAACTTGAAACCATGACTGTATTGTCGGAACTTGAATCGACGTTTACTGCTGCCACATATTGCCACTGATAGGATAAAAGATTAGTGCCTTTGGAGTCTCTGGCACCAGAACCATCCAAAGTAATTCCCTGACCGGCTGTTACTGTATAGGTACCTGTGGTAGGGGTGGATACTGGGGTATTGGGAATGGGAGTAGCTGTATTGGTAGGGAGATTGCCATAGGTGGTACTGATTTGGGACTGTACGACTATAGAGATTAGCTGTTTAGTTAAGCTGTAGTTAATGCCGTTTCGTGCCGTCAGGCCAAAGATCAGGACCATTCCTTCATTGGGGGAAAGTGTAGGGGCGGTAAAAGAGAGATATTGATCGCCGAACTCGGTCATCGAACCCGGACTTAACTGTGCTGCACTTCCGTTAACGCCTCCAGTTATAGATTCGCTGCTTAGGAGGTTCAGGGTTTGTCCTTCTTTTCCATCAAAATTTATAGTTTTGATGTATTCCCAGCGAAAATCGGTCAAACCATCAGTTGGTATACCTAAAAGACTGATCAGTGAAAGGGCATTCAGAATCACTGGGTCACGTTCCATTACTCGTATTGTGCGTGAGTTTATATCGGTAAAACTCAGCTTGCTCGGGTCTGTTTCTAGAAAATTGGCAGGGAGTATATTGATATTCTGGACCGCCATGGTTGATGTGATTCCCGTTGCTGCATCATAGACTTCCAGGCCAACGTAAAGGACAATACTTTCCGTTATACCCGTTGCAGGCACCTTGAAAGAAAAAGTGCTGTCTCCCCAGTCAATCACAAGACTCGCACTAGCCGCAAAGGAGAGTACAGGAACCTTTCCCACAGGTGCGCCGCCTAAGGATTCCTTGCTTTCAATCTCAAAATACAAAGGATGGGCCGTTACATCCATACTGGTGCCAAGAAATCTCCACCGGTATTCTAATAGTTCCGTAGCAGGTGTTGTCACGGAACCACTACCGTCCAATCTGACAACAATATCGCTGCCACTTACTACTGTGGTTACAGAAGGTTTAATGACTGCTGTTGCGGCATATGCCTGTCCCCAGGCAAAAACAAGCATGGCGTGAAGGAGCAGGGTGAGTTTTAAAAGTTTACAAAAACCATCCGACATTTCTGTTCTCCTGGTTGGAGATTGATCTGACATGTTATTCCTAGCGATAGAGTGTATAACCACCTTGATAATTTTGCGTTTCGGGCACTCCTTCCTGCACAACCATACCTAGTACCGGACCGGTGACCGCTGGTGTGCCGTATGGAACTATCTGGTAGTTGGTCAAAGGTTGTTCGCTGCCGCGATAGATGACAGCACCACCGCTCCCTGACCCCATTTGCTGCGCAAGAAGATAGCCTTGGTAATCCACTGCGGAACCGTAGGCCAGTGTTCCTGGTGGTGGGGCTTGAGCGGGCATGGGAACTGGAGTGAGGGCGCGTCCGCTCAAAAAACCCAATGCTGACGATGCTCCAGCGATAGCGAGGACGGACGAGACGGTAAATACAACCTCGGATTTAGCTGGTTTCGCCGTGGCAGTCAGCAAGGCGACCAGAACCATTATTGAAATACCGGGTAGGATTGTGTTGGTACTGCGAATCTCTTTCATCTTGATTCCACCATGGGTTTAAAAAACCTCTCCCGCCGTTAATAGTCAGCTGGAACATTTTGCCGTTTCGCAAAAATTCCAACACAGTAACTCTCATAAAAACAAATATTGCGCAGCGCATCGTTCAAGAACACTAAGGAACTGCGAACTGCCATCGAGGCGTTTATTGCAGCCTACAACCCAACTGCGAAACATTTCATCTGGCGCAAGCGCGAGGTGAAAGGGTCGCAGATTAGAAGTACTATCGTGCGTTTTGCCCTCCCCATTCCAGGCGACTTCTGGTTCTTCCTGTTGTCAAACAACCCACACCCAAGAATTCGGTAATATCTGCGAAAAACGCAGACTTCAAGATGGAAATTTTGAAGATAGTAAATACACAAACACACAACGATAGGCTTATAGCAATTGCAATGCCATATCTGCGTTTTACGCAGAGTATAGATAAAGTTTAGAGATGCTACCATCGCCGGTCTGGATCTAAAACATGGCACGGAACGGAATTGATGGAGCAGCTTTCACCCTTCGCGAGACGCCTTAAGGAGGCGCGGTTGGCAGCGGACGTTTCCCAACGCAAGTTGGGGATGATGGTGGGCCTGCGACCACAACAGTCCAGTCCCCGGATGAACAGGTACGAACTTGGGCATCATGTCCCACCAGACTATGGACTGATCAAGAGGCTTGGTGACGTTTTGGGCGTGCCACCCGCATACTTCTTTTGTGATGACGATGTGATGGCAGAAATTATCAAACGAATCGGCAAGATGAAAGTGAAGGAGAGGATGAAACTGTTGAGAAATATGGAACTGGATGTTGGTTAAGATGTGGTTGTGAAGCCTGACTCGAACTGGTCAACGAATCGCTGACACGCCTCTATCTCCTCCCTTCCCACTCCAATAACCACCTTGACGGCATCGAACTGATGCTGATTCGGCAAACATTCCTGGATGACTCCGACGATTGCAATGGCTCGGTTCGTTGGCGCACAATGTCAGCGTAACCGTTCACCCCCCTTGACAAAGTTGGCATGTTAATGAGAGTTTGAGCGTGATATTTTGGAGGAACTTTGGATTTACTGAGCCAACGCCATGACCCTGAGTGACCACGATTTGCGCCAACTGGATGAGTCCTACATGGGATCGCTGGCGCATGACCAGTTGATGGTGTTATCGCTCAAACTTTTGGCCGATCTCAAGGTCGCCCGTGACAGGCTCAATCTTGGGAAATGAGTTCCCCGGTTGGCTGATGAGTGATGGGCTAAAAGTTTACCGGCGGTACCTCAAACGTTTGCGCTGTTGGGCCCATTTGGATCGCAAAGCCAAAGGCCTTTCGGAGAGTTTGGACGGCGAAGCAAGACAATTTGGGGGCCAAGTGTTGGCGATTTTTGAAATATTGAGGAGAGCTGTGTACCAAGCCCGTGAGACTCCTCCGGGGACCAGCAACCTGAGACAGGTTCATGGGGATCTTTTGGGTATCCTCATGCTGGCTTGCCAGGAACACGCGGACTCTTCACATGAAAAGACTCGCGCGTTGGCGCGTGAAGCTCTCTCTACGATTGGGAGGCTATCTGGGCCGTCTTTTTGTCGGATCCGTTCTTGCCAATGACCAACAACAAGGCCGAGCGGCTATTGCGGCACTGGGTGATTTACCGTCGCATCTGCTGTCTCCATGCAAGGATTCATGGTTGGCGGAGGGATCTGAAAAACTGAATTATTTAAAAAAATATTGCAGGGGTTAAGGAGGGGATCATCCTCCCCGGGCTGCGGCTTGGAGGTGGCAGCCCACCAAAGTTTTGTTTTTTGCCCGAAGGGCGTCATGTGTCAGGGGGAGACTGAATGGTTACCTCCCGGTGGGGCGAACGGGAGCGTTGAATCAAAATCAAAATCGCGCTCAAGGATAAAATTAAAACAACAATGAAGATCAAGACAATCACCGCTGTAAAAAACAATGTTAACGCCAGAGCGGCCAATATTATAATTAAAACTATGTATAAAATATTTAAAGATCTCACTTCAAACCTATGCTGGGGGGGATAGCCTTCGCCAGGCCCCGAAATAATTTTTACTGTTGCGGTATGGTGCTTCATAGCGTCATTCCAGGAATGGTTCAGGTTTTGATCACTAAACGGTAACCGTGACCGGGGATTGTAAGCACAAAAAGTGGTTTTTTGGGATCTGTTTCAATTTTTTTACGGATACGGCTGACAAGGACATCGATAGCACGGTCGGATGGGGGTTCATTGCCATAGGAGACGGCATCAATAAGGGCATCGCGCGATTTGACCCGACCTTTGGCCAGGACCAGGGAGGCCAGCAGGTCGAATTCGGCACGGGTTAATCCTGCGGATCGGCCATCCTCATGGATCAGGGAGCGGTGTCCCATGTTGAGCCGCCAAGGGCCGATGGATTGGCAATCCTCCTGGGAATTCCACGGTGTGTATGTGTAAGTATTTTTGCCGTGCCGTTCAAGGATATTGCGGATACGCAGGGTCAGTTCTCTGGGATCGAAAGGTTTGGTGACATAGTCATCCGCCCCCATTTCCAGAGCGGCGATGCGGTCATCTCTTCCGGTTCTGGCAGAAACGATCATGAAGGGTGTTTGGGATCTGGATTGAATTTGGCGAGCCACGACCAATCCGTCTTCATCGGGCAGTTCCAGATCCAGCAGGATGAGATCCACCGAATATCGCCCGATACATTGGTGAAACTCCCGTGCGTTTTGCGCTTTGATGACGCGAAATCCCGACTCTTCCAGATAGGCGGCCATCACTTCCAGCAGGGCAATGTCGTCTTCAACGACGAGGATATTCAAGGGTACACCGGTCAAGGTTGATCCTGATGACTGCGGCCAAGGAAAAGGGTGTTTGAAACATGGCAGAAACAATTCAGCAACACTGTGGAAAACAAAATGCGTTACTCAGGGAAACGTTAACGGAAATTGGATGAACTTGCGTAGCCGCCCATCCATCCTTCGGCACCCATCCATGCCACAAGGCATGGGACATTAAACTCATTGGGATGGAAACACGCCATCATGGCACTGACAGGAGATTGTAGCATGTTGCACAAGAAAATGGGACTGATGATCATATCGAGTTTTTTCATGACTTCATTGGCGATTGCCGCAGCACCGCCGGAAGATCAAGAGATTGACAAGCGCACCTGCCAAAAGTGGGCGCAAGAAGATGGCATTGCGGCAGACAAAATGGAAGGGTACATCAGCAAGTGCATGGCCGAATTGGCGGGGACTGTGGACCAATATGGCGGGCAAGACGCCATACCGGACAATGCTCCTCCTATGGGTGGCGCACCGGTGACCGGAGCACCTGCTGCGGCTGGTGCACCTGCGGCCAAAGCCCCTGCCACGGCGGCAGCTCCGGCGGCGGCAGCTCCGGCGGCGGCAGCTCCGGCGGTGGCAGCTCCGGCGGCGGCAGCTCCGGCGGCGGCAGCACCCGCTGCGGCAGCACCCGCTGCGGCTCCAGCAGTTCCGGCGAAAAAATGATTTAAGTGCAGGAAACCAATGTTTGGCAAAATTATTGTGGGGCCCGGGGGGGATCATCCCCCCCGGTGGGGATCTGGGGGCGAGAGCCCCCAAGGCTTTGTTTTTTGCCCGCAGTGCATGATGTTCCCTTCCAATTCGTGTGGTCAGATTTTCTCTCCTAAGACCGATCCCGCCGTGCTTGAAATAAAATGATATACCAGAATTATGAATTCTGTAAGCTGTCAAAAAAATGGCCATCTTCTGTCTTTTTGTCAGAATTAAAAAAAACAATTTTCTTTTAAATGCTTTGATGCTAGACTGATTGTCAATTTTTGTATTTATGCCGTGGCTGATCCCTTTTGCATTGAATAAAAAAAACTTTTCTGCAAAGAGAGGGGGAAAATCGCGTGAGCTATTGGGGAAAACGGCAGGATTTGCCCGACCATTCAGAGACGCATCCATTGAGCCACCATGTTTTGGAAGTGGCTATCGTCACCCTCGAACTTCTCAATCTGGACATTTTTCGTCGTCGATTGTCTCAGGCCCTGGGTTTGCCGGATCTTTCCCCGCACCAACGGCAGCGACTCGCCGTCCTTGCGGCGTTGCACGATGTCGGCAAGTGCAACCATGGTTTCCAGGATGGTCGCGAGTCCCGTCAGTGGCAAACACATGGCCACGTCCGGGAGATTTTCAAGTTGCTCTTCGATTCACCACGGTCGGAAGAGGGTTTTTCCGCTTTGGCCTTGGCTGAAATAACTTCATGGTTTACCGAAGCCACCGGCACTGCAATACAGGATTCCCCGGACCCTCTTATCGGCTGGTTGTGGACAGTTTTCTGCCACCATGGCCGCCCTTTGCCAGGGGATCCCAATTCCCCGGGCCGACCAGGGGAGTTGCACAAAATTTCCAAGCGGGTGTGGGATGCGGGACCAGAGCGCGATCCCGTCCAAGGATTGTCAGAACTTGTCCACGCCATTCGTCGCATCTTTGCAGGGGCCTTTACCGCAGAGTGTGACCCCTTACCCATCACCCCGGCGGCACAACACCTGTTCAACGGACTGGTGACCCTGGCGGACTGGATCGCATCCGATGCAAAGCGATTTTTTCCTTTTTCCAGCGATGCAAACCTCCCCTCCCTGGAAATACTGACCCAAAAGGCACGGACTGCCGTGCAAAAACTGGGATTGGATCCGCACCAGGCCCGACAGGATTTGCGCACGCGCGCCACCGATTTTGCCCGCGTGTTTGGCCTTGCCGCACCCAACGCCATGCAACATGCCGTAGCGCAATTACCCGATCCACATATCGAACAGGTCGTTATCCTTGAGGCAGAAACAGGCTCAGGGAAAACAGAAGCCGCATTATGGCATTTTTTAAAATTGTTTGAACACGGACATGTGGATGGTCTCTATTTCGCGCTTCCCACACGAGCCGCCGCCGTACAGATCCATGGACGGACTCTGGAAGCCATGCGCCAAGCCTTCGGACCCGATCATCCTGCCGTAATCCTGGCGGTTCCCGGCTACCTTCGGGTCGATCAGGAGGAAGGAATTCCTCTGGCCCCATTTACAACCCTGTGGAACGACGAAACCAGTCCGTTGCAATACCGAGGATGGGCAGCGGAGCATCCCAAGCGTTATCTGGCCGCTCCCATTGCCGTAGGGACCATCGATCAGGTCTTGTTATCGGCTCTGAGTACCTCGCATGCCCACATGCGTGCCGCCGCCTTGAGTCGCCTGCTGCTGGTGGTGGATGAAGTTCACGCCTCCGACCCCTTCATGACCACCATCCTTCGGGAAGTGCTGCAACGTCTGCGGCAAGTCGGAGGGTATGCCCTGCTCATGTCGGCGACTCTCGGTAGCGTGGCCCGTTCCATGTTTCTCAGTGATCATTCGCGCCCATTTCCGCCCGCATCCCGGGAATCGAGTCAACACCCCTATCCCCTGCTGACCCGTCGTCATGGTACGGAGGCGATAACCGAAACGGCCATCGCCCCGCAGGGACCAGGTAAACGGGTCACCATCGAATTTTTGCCTTGGGCCGATTTGGCCAGTGATGTCGCGGCACTGGCCCTGAAGGCGGCAGAGACGGGGGCGCGGGTATTGGTCATACGCAACACGGTTAGCTGGGCGGTGAACACACAATTGGCACTCGAAGAGGAGGCGGGAAAGGATTCCCAACTTCTTTGGCGTTGCCAAGGGGTCTCAGCCGCACATCATGCCCGTTTTGCCGCTGAGGATCGCCGATCATTGGATCAAGCCATAGCGTTGGTCCTGGGCAAGGGGACGCTTTCCCGCACGGGCCAAGTGGTCGTGTCCACACAAACTGTGGAGCAAAGCCTTGATATTGATGTCGATTATCTTATCAGCGATCTATGTCCCATGGATGTTCTGTTGCAACGGATCGGACGTCTGCACCGCCATGAGCGCACCGACCGGCCCGCCGCCTTTGCCACGCCACGGGTGGTTCTGTTGGAACCGGAGGGTGGTCTGGAAGCCGGTTTGACCGAAAAAGGAGAGTGTAGCAGAGGGTTCATGCAGCACGGATGGGGGAGTGTTTACCCGGATCTCAGAGTATTGCAAGCGACGGCGGAAACCCTGCACACCCTGCCATGTATTTCGCTTCCCAAAGATAATCGTCGCCTGGTGGAGGCGGCCACTCACCCCGAAAACCTGGAAGCCCTCGCCACCCGTCTGGGGGAACGCTGGAAAAAACACGCCGACACCCTCTGGGGTACCCGCACCTCCCAGATACAACAGGCGCGTTCTTCTCTGTATGACCGGGACCGATGGTTGCACAATTGCGATTTCTACGGTCACGCTGACCGCAGGTTGACAACCCGACTGGGCATGGATGATCGCCTGGTCCGCTTTCCCGACCCCAGCCCCATGGGACCGTTTCAAAAACAAATTTCCGCGCTGACCATCCCCGGTCGCTGGTTACTGGCAAATTTTCCTGCCGACGTAAGTCCGAAGAATGTCGTTGAGGAAATCTGGGGATTCTCATTCACCATGGACACCCACCGTTTTCATTACGACCGACTGGGACTACGCCCAAGTCCATTGACTGATTCTGGAGGCAAAGCATGAACAATGTGATGATCGACCCGTTGATTCGGGTACAAACTGCGGCGGGACAAAGGATGGCACTCTCCCTACCCGGAGTGATGGCAGGGTTGGCAAACCATACCCTTGTTTCCTTCCCAGCCCTGCAACCCCACCAACGCCACGCCTGGCACTCTTTTCTGGTCCAGTTGGCAGCCATGGCCATGCACCGCGCTGGCATGGAAAAACCACCTCATGACGAATATTCGTGGCTCCCCTTGCTCCGCGCCCTCACCAGCGAATGGCCCAACGATGAACCGTGGCAGTTGGTGGTGGCGGACCTGGCACAACCCGCATTCATGCAGCCGGGAATACCGGAGAAGACTCTCAATGGATTTAAGAATTCCATCCTTACTCCTGACGGTCTCGACGTTTTGGTAACAGCCAAAAACCATGACATCAAGATGGCCCGGATCGGCCACCCGCATCCCGATCATTGGATCATGGCCCTGATTACGTTACAAACCATGGAAGGCTATCTTGGGGGCTATTACGGCATTGCGCGGATGAATGGTGGATCTGCAAGTCGCCCGGCGGTTGGTGCCCGGCCCCCTTCCCGGTCCGCATTTTACGCGCGATCTGGATCTTTTACTTTGGAGCAGGGAAAAGTTGCTGCGGGATTATCCCACCCTGTATCGAGAAAATAATGGGTTGGCACTGTTATGGCTGACACCATGGGATGGGCAAACCGAATTGTCACTGGAAACCCTGGACCCCTATTTTATTGAGGTTTGTCGCCGTATCCGTCTTTCTACAGGGATAACCGGACCTGTGGCGCATGCCGCCCCCTCCAAGACGACCCGAATTCACTCCAAAGGTCTCAAAGGATTTTTGGGCGATCTCTGGACCCCCCTGCGCCTCGGTGCAGAAACGGTTTCCCTGACGATCACCGGCAAAGGTTTTGGCTACCAACTCATCAGCGAATTGTTGTTGGGGTCGGAGAAATATCGTTCCTCTCCGGCCCAGGAGAGCGGTTTTGACCCCGCAACAAACCACAGCGAGTTTTTTGCCCGCGCTCTGGCCCGAGGACAGGGAATTACCGAGGGATACCATGAACGACGCCTCCCCCTTTCACCGGTGGTTCGCGCAACACTGAATCAAGCCCAGGGACGCGCCTCCCTGGCGGCCATAGCCCGAGAAAGGGTGGAACAGAGCGGAAGAATGGCAAAAAAAGTTCTCATCCCAGCCCTTCTGACGATGATCCAACGATCCCCGGAAAAATTGAATTTCAAAGACAGGCGCGTCGATACGTGGCATCGCCGTTTTGACCAAAAGGTGGATGCCGTGTTTTTTCCATCCCTTTGGGAAAGTCTGCAACAGGATCCCCAACAGGCCGCCACCAACTGGATTCACCTTTTGGCAGGTTTTGGGAAGGAACTTTTGGCGGCGGCCGAAGGAGGCCTGATTGCCGGTGGTGCACGCCGCCACAAAATTGCAGTAACCGCCGAACGGGTATTCCGTGGAGCACTGTACAACCAGTTTTCCGACCATTTTATCCGGGAATAACAGTGACAAGGAGACGCTCATATGAGTGCGAAGGCAACCAACGAAACAGAACCTGTTTCGCTGGAACAAACGATTTTCACCCTGGCCAAACTTATGTCACGCGATGCCCACGAAGGGGGGTTATCGTCTGGGGACATGGCGGAATTGAGGCGTTGGCGCCATGGAGAGACTGTCCCCGCCAGTGCCTGGAGACTGTTGGTGGGAATCATCGACAGCGAAGCCCGATTGGGACAGGAAGATGAGGAACGCTGGTTTGCCGTTTTGAGTGGCATGGCCCAGATGGCACCGCACCCGCATCAGAGGGGACTTGAGTCGGCCCCGGGACGGGTGTTGGCGGCTCAAGGCTATTCGGAAAACCGTTTTTTAAAATTGATTGACAGCCATGATCTGGCGTTTTTTGAGGCCGTGGCGCGTACCTGCCGATATCTGCGGGCCAAAGGAGCGACCGTGGATTGGAGCCGGTTTGCACCTTTCATCCTGGCGCGAAATCACCACCGGGCCGACCACCACCGCCGTGCAATGGCCCGTGATTATTTCTCCCACAAACCGCAATGACCCTTAAATACGATTGGAGCCACGACCATGAACGATTCACGTTTTATCCAGATTCATTTTCTCACCAGTTATGCCGCCACCCTCCTCAATCGTGACGATGCAGGTATGGCCAAGCGTCTCCCCTTTGGTGGCACGACGCGCACACGAGTCTCCTCACAATGCCTCAAACGCCATTGGCGGACCGCCGACGATGTTCGCGCCTTATCCCGGTTGGAGGGTGTGGAGATGAGTCTGCGTTCCCGCCACATTTTCGATATGAAAGTGGCACCGCCGTTGGTGGCGGAGGGATTTTCCCAGGCTCTGGTGGATGCAACACTGGCGGTATTTCAGGACCAGATTCTCGGAAGCAGTGCCCGTGCCAAAAAGGCCAAGGCAGACAAGGCAGAGCAAGAGGAAACCGCCTCTTCCCTGCAAACCAGTCAGGTCGTGATCCTGGGTTGGCCGGAGGTCCGTTTTATCCAGGAGAAGGCCCGCCAAATCATGGCGACCAACCCCGATCCCAAGACCGTTGGCAAGGCAGTGGAAAAACTTTTCAAGGATGAAAAGAAAAATTTCCAGGCCCTCCTTGAAGCGGGACGGTTCCCGGCAGGTCTGGATGCGGCGTTGTTTGGGCGCATGGTCACCAGTGATATTTTGTCGCGGATTGATTCCAGCATCCACGTTGCCCATGCCTTTACGGTGCATACCCATGAACTGGAAACCGACTATTTTTCCGCTTTGGATGACCTGATCCAGGCGGATGGAGAATTAGGCTCGGCACACATCAACGACAGCGAGTTGACCAGTGGTTTATTCTACGGTTACGTGGTGGTGGATGTTCCTTTGCTGGTATCCAACCTGAGCGGTTGCAAAGCTTCCGAATGGCAGCAGGCGGACCGGGGTCTGGCAAGTGGCGTGGTTGAAAATTTGATACATCTTGCAGCGACGGTTTCTCCGGGAGCCAAGAAAGGTTCCACGGCTCCTTATGCCTACGCCGAGATGGTATTAGTGGAAAGCGGCAGCCGCCAACCACGCACGCTGGCCAATGCTTTTCGTCAGGCGGTCCCCAACATGGGTCGAAACGATATCCGTGACACGGCGGTGGCGCAACTGGGGGCCTATCTGGGGCAGTTTGATGCCATGTATGGCGGAGGCGAAGTACGTCGGGTTGCCACCATGGCGGACCCGGGAGTTTTGGGAGCCGAACCTGTGGGAAGCCTGGTTGATCTGGCCCGTTGGGCGGGTAGTCGCGTGCGGGGAGAGGGGTGATGGAGGCCCTTGTTTTGCGGCTGGAGGCCCCGCTTATGGCCTTCGGCGGTCCCATGGTCGATAACAACGGGGTCATTCAGACGTTTCCCGCAGTTTCCATGCTTACAGGTCTTCTCGCCAACGCTTTGGGCTGGGATCATGCCGATGCGGTAGCGTTAGACCATCTGCAACATCGGCTTCATTTCGCCGCACGCCTGGATCGACCTGGGGAGGAGATCATGGATTACCAGACTGTCGATTTGGGACAGTCGTTCATGCGACAGACGGGATGGACAACCCGGGGTTTCCCGGAATGGCGCAGTGGCGGGGATGCGAAAATCGGCACTTTGCAACGATACCGGCCTTTCAGGGTCGATGCTTTGTGTACGGTGATGCTGACTCTGGAGGGGGAGACTCCTGGCCTTGATGATCTGGCCGAAGCTTTGGCGCATCCTGCCCGACCATTGTTTATTGGGCGCAAATCGTGTGTACCCAGTTTGCCTATTTTGGCGGGGCGAATAACAGCGGCTAACCTTTACGATGCCCTGTGTCATTTTGTTTACCAGGATTGGCCCGATGCGGGGGACTCTGTAGCAGATACTCCCATGTCAGCCTGCTGGCCGGAGGGGCAAGGACCGGATGATCCTGATCATACGATTTTGGAGCCGGTAACCGACCAACGTGATTGGTTGAACCAGATTCATGGTGGCCAAAGATTACAGCGTCTTGGACAGGTCACGCCCACATTGCGGAGAAAAAGCCATGAATGACTCCCTGCACATGGTTCAAATGTTTCTGCCACCACGTTTACTGATTTCCTCCCATGGTCAAGGGGGTGGTGCCGTTTCTGACGCTGGCTATCAACTGCACAGCCTGTTTGCCGCTTCTTTCGGTGATTTGGCTCCCAAACCTTTTCACCATCAGGCCCGGCAACGGCAATGGGAGATTGTGGCCTACAGTAGTGTTGATGCCGGTTCTTTGTTGGAACGTGCGCAGCTGTTTGGCAAGCCGGATATTGTCCAGGCATTGGAAACGGGCTGTAGTTCCAAACCGATGCCGATCATTGCCACAGGGATGCGACTGGGATTTAGCGTCAACGTGGTTCCCACCGTACGCGCTCAGGGTCCAACCTTTCGCAAGGGTGCAGAAATCGATGCCTGGGTGGCGGCCATGGCCAGGGAAAAGGCCAAATTGGGCGGAGGAGAATCGTCGTTGCGTCGGGAATTGGTCTATGCCCAGTGGCTACAGGAGAAATTGGCACGTCATGGAGGGGTGCAGTTGGAGGAGCTTCGCCTGAGAGCCTTGCGCGGTGCTCGCCTGTTGCGCCGTGATCGGGAGAGAAAGTTCAAGCGTATGGAACAACGCGAAGCGGTTTTTCAGGGAGTCCTGCGGGTGACGAACCAGGATGCTTTTTTTGCTTTGCTTAAGCGTGGTATTGGACGGCACCGGGCCTTTGGTTTTGGCATGATCCTTTTGTCGCCGCCGCCGATGAGGAAATTCCACGATGGCATTTAGTCGTCTCGGACTCGAAACCGCGCGCATTCCTCATGCGGATCGTCATGGGCTGCTTTGGCTTGGACGGGGTAATCTTGTCGTAGAGGCGGGAACTTTGCACTTTCTCACGGCCGGCACGATGGACATGACGGCAGGGGATCATCAAATTCCCTATCAAGGGATTTCACTGTTGCTGTTGGGTCCGGGTTGTACGATCAGTCACGATGCCCTGCGTTTGTTGGCGCGTCACGGTACGGGTTTAGCTGCGGTGGGTGAGGATGGTGTCAGGTTATATACGGCCCCCCCGTTGGGGCCGGGAGATTCGGCACTGAGTCGGCAACACGCCCGGGTATGGGCGGAAAGTTCGGCAGAGCGGATTCGTATTGCCCGTCGCATGTATGCTTGGCGACTGGGAGAGATTTTACCCATCAAGCGAGACATTGCCATTCTCCGGGGTATGGAGGGGGCGCGCATGAAAGAAACGTACAAGCTGTTAGCGCAACGTTTTGGTATTGACTGGCACGGACGAAACTATGACCGGCAAAACCCGGATGCCACCGACTTGCCCAACCAGGCCATCAACCACGCCGCAACGGCGGTAGAGGCCGCCGCCACCATAGCTGTTGCTGCTACAGGGGCGATTCCGTCACTGGGTTTTATTCACGAGGATTCGGCCAATGCTTTTTGCCTTGATATAGCCGACCTTTACCGCGATCAGATCACCTTGCCGTCGGCGTTCCAGGGAGTAAGAAACCATCAGCGGCAACCTCACATTGATTTAGAGCGTCACGTTCGGAGGTTGTGCGGACAAACGTTCCGACAGGAGGGTGTTATTCCGTCCATGATTGATCGCATCAAACAATTATTTTTACCGGAGGAGCCTCAGGGGAGTGGGGGCGGTACCAGCCAATGACTGTAGTCACCACCCGTGAGGTAGCACCGAGGTTTCGCGGGTTTCTAGCCTCCTGTATGCTGGAAATTGCCCCTGGGGTTTATGTAGGACCTCGTATCAACGTCGCTGTCCGCGAGCGAATTTGGAAGGTTTTGGAAGTGTGGTTTGGTCAATTGGGTGGGGGATCGGTGGTGATGGTCTGGCGTGACCCAAAAGCCGTCGCTGGTCTGCAAGTGCGTACTCTTGGCTCAACCCCGGTGGAATTGGTGGATGTTGGTGGGGTAATCCTTTCCAAACGTCCATTGACGCAACCCGAAATGGAAAAATTGAAAAAAGCAACCCCCAGCTAACCCCTAGGATTACCAGTTCACCCGATAAATTCGGGTTGCTCTGAGTATTAATCTTTGAAAATTTAATGTGTTTCATGTATATGAGAGAGAGAGGTTCCCCCGCGCCTGCGGGGATAGACCCTAGGAGTGGTAACTCCTTCTTAGTTGGCAAACGGTTCCCCCGCGCCTGCGGGGATAGACCCTTATTGGCAGTTGATTGCCGAAAAAGGTGCGAGGTTCCCCCGCGCCTGCGGGGATAGACCTCAATATTTGGCGCGTCAAAACCAGTCGTCAAAGGTTCCCCCGCGCCTGCGGGGATAGACCCAACCGTGGCCTTTTTTATGCCGGCAAGGTGGGGGTTCCCCCGCGCCTGCGGGGATAGACCGGTTCTCAACCAGGCGCAGGGGATTCGCCTAATGGTTCCCCCGCGCCTGCGGGGATAGACCTCTGTGGATTGAGATGAAGACCACGCAAGGGGGGGTTCCCCCGCGCCTGCGGGGATAGACCTTGATCGCCATGTACCAGTTAAAGCGGTCTCTCGGTTCCCCCGCGCCTGCGGGGATAGACCCCCAGGCAACCCCTGCCTGGACAAGCGTCAAGCGGTTCCCCCGCGCCTGCGGGGATAGACCCCTGTGGCACCTGATGTAATGCTAGAAGTTTACGGTTCCCCCGCGCCTGCGGGGATAGACCGTCTTGGTATCGATCATGGATGCAAAGGAATAGGGTTCCCCCGCGCCTGCGGGGATAGACCTATTACCTAGGGAGCCATCATTTCGAGGCAGGGGGTTCCCCCGCGCCTGCGGGGATAGACCCGGCTGTAGCCAGGGAGCTGCCCGCCTTCAGAAGGTTCCCCCGCGCCTGCGGGGATAGACCTTTATGGATCGAGATGAAGACCACGCAAGGGAAGGTTCCCCCGCGCCTGCGGGGATAGACCTTCGTCGATTTCTCTCCTGGCTCGATACGTATCGGTTCCCCCGCGCCTGCGGGGATAGACCTCGACAGCCTAAAAGAATCCGTCCACGTAGGATGGTTCCCCCGCGCCTGCGGGGATAGACCTTCTTTAACAATATAGTAACCGATAGCATCAGAGGTTCCCCCGCGCCTGCGGGGATAGACCCCATCTTCCGCAGTTGTGCCGCCATTTTAGGCAGGTTCCCCCGCGCCTGCGGGGATAGACCTGTTATTGTGGCACTGAAGAACTGTCCGTTTATGGTTCCCCCGCGCCTGCGGGGATAGACCTCGACTTGTTGCAGGGATAGGGGAAATCAAAATGGTTCCCCCGCGCCTGCGGGGATAGACCCGGATCAAGTCTTGGGATTTTTGAAGGGGAATCGGTTCCCCCGCGCCTGCGGGGATAGACCCCGCCCCAAGGGCGGTCATGATACTTTTAGTTGGGTTCCCCCGCGCCTGCGGGGATAGACCTGATTTTGGCAGAAAAGGCAGCGGCCAAGTGGGGGTTCCCCCGCGCCTGCGGGGATAGACCTTGATTGCGGCTGGGTCGTCTGCCAGCGGTACGGGTTCCCCCGCGCCTGCGGGGATAGACCCAGGGTTCATGGGCGTACCGGAAAAAGAAGTGAGGTTCCCCCGCGCCTGCGGGGATAGACCTGGCGGTCGCGCCATTTTTGGACCCCAGATAGAGGTTCCCCCGCGCCTGCGGGGATAGACCTCAACTCAAATTTTCGTGCGGCAATCGCGCTGAGGTTCCCCCGCGCCTGCGGGGATAGACCCGTCGGTTGTGGTCATTGCGGAGGCATCGGAAAGGTTCCCCCGCGCCTGCGGGGATAGACCTTTTTTGGCAGGACGAAGAAACAGGAGTGAACCGGTTCCCCCGCGCCTGCGGGGATAGACCTTTTTGAATACCTTCGCCCGGATTGTTGGAGACGGTTCCCCCGCGCCTGCGGGGATAGACCATTTTGATTTCCCCTATCCCTGCAACAAGTCGAGGTTCCCCCGCGCCTGCGGGGATAGACCTGGCATCCGCTAGTCATCTGCCTGGGGATGATAGGTTCCCCCGCGCCTGCGGGGATAGACCCGTTAAAATTAGGCATTTTATTTTCCTTTCACGGGTTCCCCCGCGCCTGCGGGGATAGACCCCAGAGTGTTAGCGGGAGCCAGTCCACTACGGGGGTTCCCCCGCGCCTGCGGGGATAGACCCATAGCCCAGGCCATAGCACTAGTGGTCGCCGCGGTTCCCCCGCGCCTGCGGGGATAGACCTTTATGGATCGAGATGAAGACCACGCAAGGGAAGGTTCCCCCGCGCCTGCGGGGATAGACCTCTTAAGAAAGATTCTTGACGATCCGGTTCTGGGGTTCCCCCGCGCCTGCGGGGATAGACCCTTTTAACGCGACACCTCTTCCCCGCTGGAAGAGGTTCCCCCGCGCCTGCGGGGATAGACCCCTATGACACCCATCCATGCTGGCATTGCAGATGGTTCCCCCGCGCCTGCGGGGATAGACCTTCATATAAAAAACCAAAGTTAGAGTTCAGCCTGGTTCCCCCGCGCCTGCGGGGATAGACCCTCACATCCCGGCCTTCTCCGTCGGCGTCATCGGGTTCCCCCGCGCCTGCGGGGATAGACCTATCCCGTCAATCCGGATTGCCCTTTCAATGCCGGTTCCCCCGCGCCTGCGGGGATAGACCCCCGTGGCCGACCTCTTGTGCGGCGTCCATCGCGGTTCCCCCGCGCCTGCGGGGATAGACCTTTATTGCACAAAAGCCAAGATTTTCCTTGGATGGTTCCCCCGCGCCTGCGGGGATAGACCCGCAGTCACGTTACCTTCGATCGCTTGATCGAAGGTTCCCCCGCGCCTGCGGGGATAGACCTTGATCGCCATGTTCCAGTTAAGGCTGTCTCTCGGTTCCCCCGCGCCTGCGGGGATAGACCTCCGATCGACCTGGCGGGAATAATGGCAAAAAAGGTTCCCCCGCGCCTGCGGGGATAGACCTGTCTTCTCGATGGGGGCATCGGTTTCTTGGAGGGTTCCCCCGCGCCTGCGGGGATAGACCTTCACTACTCCCAGGCATAGCTGAACCAATATAGGTTCCCCCGCGCCTGCGGGGATAGACCTGAATCGCATTACCGCAACATCCACATAAACTTGGTTCCCCCGCGCCTGCGGGGATAGACCCAAGAGCCTCTGCGGGGGTCTCGCCGTGATATGGGTTCCCCCGCGCCTGCGGGGATAGACCCGGGCCATCTCCAACAAAGTCATCCCGCGCCACGGTTCCCCCGCGCCTGCGGGGATAGACCTGTCCCAGGAACAAAGTTTGCTCCCCTGACCTGGGTTCCCCCGCGCCTGCGGGGATAGACCTCCTTTCCTGTCCTCCAGTCAGTCCGCCGCACGGGTTCCCCCGCGCCTGCGGGGATAGACCTACCCGAAGCTGAAACGGTATTTTCAGCCCGAAGGTTCCCCCGCGCCTGCGGGGATAGACCTTTTTCCTCCAAAGCATCCCGGTCTCCCCTGGTGGTTCCCCCGCGCCTGCGGGGATAGACCCTATCGAAGGTACGTAGCAAACTTAAAATGGAAGGTTCCCCCGCGCCTGCGGGGATAGACCTGAAGCGGAACTTCTTGCTAGACCGGGTCGGACGGAACCGTGAAAAGAAACGTTTCGCTGTCCATATTTGTGAGCGGCCTTTCCGTGTCATCAAAGTGAGACAGAAAGGCATTGTGATGGTCAACAAAATCGCTGAAACCTGCGGGCCACCCACTTTCCTGCCCTGAAAATCCGTGCAGATGGTTGAATAATTCCTGAGTATCCGGCCCCCTGGGATCGGTTTGTGCCGCAGAATCCAGCAGAGCCACGAGCTGTTTTTCAAAAAAGATTTCTTCCGGAGTCAAATCCAGGTATCCCATCATGGCTGCGGGGATCAACGGAGAATTGACGGCCTCGGGACTGTCGGCAAAATGAAACCCCACTTCGGCCATGGTCCCCTGCTGACCATCGGACTGCATAAAGGTTATTACGGCTGTGATGATGTTGCCTTGCATCTCAGGCATAACCGGAACTCCCGCTTGCAACCCAAAAGACACAATTCCCAAATCCTCCAGTCTCCATAACTCCCCAAAATCGGAAATACCATCCCCGTTGGCGTCCTGCCAAATTTGCAAATGCGGAAAAACAGAATCTTTACTATCCACCAGACTATCCCGGTTCTGGTCAAAAGAGGCCAGGGACACCAAACTTGAACTGCTGTCCGGCACCAGATACTCCGAAACCAATTCTCCAATACCTTCAATGACACCATCATGATCGCCATCCAATACCAATAATCCATCGTCCGGGGCAATCCAGCCGGTGACATCACGCAAACCATCATTGTTCATGTCGAAACGGGTACCATCGTCCATGGACAGCAGATGGATACCATCATGATTCAAATCCAAAACCAAGGGATCGCCAAAGGCGCAAGTCACTGCGATGGCAACGTTCATGGAAGATGTCAGGCCATTACCGGACCCAACAGTGCCACTGTCGTTGATGGAAATGCCCAAAGAATCGTTGGCATTCACGGAGGTGGTATATGTCAAATGGCCACCACCCACAAAATCATTGATGTTCGCAATAGTGCCCGTCAAAGTCAGCTGAGAGGCCGAACCGCCTACCGTAACGCCTCCGAAAGAGGCAGCAGCCAATTGACCCGATCCTACCGTGAACGTGGCCACAGCGTTTCCACTCCCGCCATCTTCATCGGCAAAAAGAATCCCGGTTACCGCAGTTGTAATATTTTGAGTAATCTGCAAACTCAAAGATGTGCTACCCATCAGCTTAATCGAATCGATCTCCTCCCAATAACTATTATGGTTGGTATTGACGTAAACTTTGACACCTTTGACCTGATAATTAGTTTGCGACCATGTTGTCAAAAAATCTACAGGTTGTCCCGGCTGACTGCCATCGGTACCATTCCAAACCCGATGCAACTGGTTTGACATGTCCAATACGTCAACACCAGTCACAAAACCGTTGCCATAGGTTTCTCGTATCGTCGCCCCCGAAGCGTAGACCGGCGTTGCGAAAAGAACCGTAATATGTTCTGTCCCCCCATTCATCGACGATGTCGCCCAAGAGGTTGAAATATCCCCGTAATGGAACGTATTCGGGGAGCCAATGACTTGGTTGGCCGACCAACTGTTGGTTGAATACTGCGAACTGTAACTCAATACCTGGGAGGCATATTGATCCAAAGTGGCATAGGTCACGCTGGGGGCCTCATTAACATTGGTCACGGCAATGGCCACAGCCCGACTGTTGGTGAGATTCCCCAAACCACTGTCTGTAGCAATCACTGTGATGTCATAGACATTATTGGCACCACGATCCAATGGAAGTTCAAAATTGGGAGGGCGGTTGAAAAACACCTCACCGGTCGAGCTGTTCATATTGAAAAATGCGGCATCCACCCCTCCAAGACTCCAGGAAAGGGTTTGTGCTACGTCTGGATCGGTGCCTGCGGCGGTATAGACCTTTGCGATGCCGTTTTCGGCAAACTGCGCACTGCCTCCAGATGTGATTGAGGGAAATTCATTGACGTCGGTTACGGTAACAATCACATCCAGGTTCGTTGCGGGATTTCCCGTGCCACTCGTGGTGGTCACAGTGATGTCGTAAACGTTATTGGCCCCCTGATCCAACGGGTGTTCAAAATCGGGAAGATTATTGAAAGAAATTACGCCAGTGAGATTGTTTATATTGAAGAGTGCCGCATCCACCCCTCCCAGGCTCCAGGAAATCTGTCCCCCGGCTGGACCGGCACCTGGGGCGGTATAGACCGTGCTGGTACCGTTTTCGACAAAATTTAAATTTCCAACTTCGGTACTGCCATGATGTTGGATCGCGTCGATTTCTTCCCAGGTCGTACTGTGGGTGCCATCGACATGAATCTTCAGACCTTTGACCAGATAACTGGTTTGGGACCATGTCGCCAAAAAATTCACAGGCTGTCCCGGTTGACTGGTATCCACCCCATTCCAAACCTGATGCAATTGATTGGACATGTCCAACGCATCGACCTGGGTGACAAATCCATTCCCATAGGTCTCACGAACCGTCACGCCAGAGGAATAAACCGGGGTTGTGAAAGAAACGGTAATGTATTCCATCCCGCCACTGGCCAATCTCGGTGCCCATGCGGTCGAAATATCGCCGTAACCAAAAGTATTCGGTGATCCTATGACCTGGTTTGCAGACCATGAACCGCTTGAATACTGCGAACTGAAATTTAACACCCCAGAAGCATATTGATCCCAAATGGAGTAACTCACCACGGGGGCTTCATTGATATCGGTCACGGTAACAGCCACGGCCTGGCTGGCACTCAAGTTTCCTGTGCCATTGTCGATGGCGATCACGGTAACATCATAGACATTATTGGCTCCAGCATCCCGTGGAATCTCAAAATCAGGAGAACTGTTGAAAAAAACCTCGGCGGTGACGCTGTTGATATTGAAAAGTGCGGCATCCACCCCCCCCAGGCTCCAGGTAAGAACCTGTTCCCGATCCGGATCGATGCCTGTGGCAACATAGGCCATTGCTGTGCCGTTCTCGGCAAAGCTGGAACTACTACCCGAAGTGATTGCGGGGGGATCATTGACATCGGTAACGGTGATGGTCACCCCCTGGCTTGCCGAAAGATTCCCCGTGCCGTTATCCGTAGCGGTTACGGTAACGTCATAGACATTTTTCCCTCTGCTATCCAAGGGAATCTCAAAGTTGGGGGAACTGTTAAAAAACAACTCGCCCGTAAGGCTATTCACCTGGAAAAGCGCGGCATCGCTCCCCCCCAGACTCCAGGAAAGAATCTGCTCCCCATCGGGATCGATGCCTGTGGCGGTATAAACTGTTCCGGTGCTGTTTTCCGCAACAACCAAGCTGCTGCCCGAGGTGACCGAAGGGGATTCATTCACATTGGTCACAACGATAGTCACCGCTTGGCTGGCGGTAAGACTCCCCGCACCGTTGTCTGTAGCGGTCACAGCGACTTTATAAGTGTTACTGGCATTATGATCCAACGGAAGCTCAAAGTCGGGAGGACTGTTAAAAAAAATATCTCCAGTGACACTGTTTATGCCAAAAAGTGCCGCATCCGGGCCGTCCAGTCTCCAGGAAAGAGTTTGTTCCCGGTCCGGATCGGTGCCCGATGCGGTATAAACCGTGCCGATACCGTTCTCGGCAAACCCCGAACGATTACGGGAGGTGATCGCGGGAGCCTCATTCATATTTGTTACGGTAACGGTCACTGCCTGGCTTGCGGAAAGATTTCCCGTGCCGTTGTCCGTAACGATCACGGTTATGTCATAGACATTATCGGTCCCACGATCCAACGAAATTTCAAAATTGGGGGAACTGTTAAAAAAAACCTGGCCGGTGGAACTGTTCACGTTGAAAAGCGCGACATCCGTACCCCCCAGGCTCCAGGACAGGGTTTGTCCCTCATCCGGATCGGTGCCTGAAGCCATATAAACTGCGTCCGTGACGTTTTCGACAACACGCGCACTACCGCCAGAGGTGACGGAGGGGGCATGATTGACACGATGGATGATCACAGGGGTGTACGTTGGCGGCGGGGGCGAATTCGTCGTTGATCCGGCATCAACGGAAGGAGAAACGGAAGGGGGGGGAGTAGCTTCGGTCGTTGGAGCCAATCCAGATACATTTTCGGTAGAAGGGGCAGGGGCAGGGGCAGGAACAGAGGCAGGAGCAGGAGCAGGAGCTAGGTCTGGGTCTGGGGTGATTTCTTCTGGAGGCGTTTGATTTGGCGGTGAACTTGGCGTCAATCCCGATGTCGCCACACTATCGGATACCCCGGAAGAATGGGTCGAGGGAGAACTGAGTTCCAAAGCAGGCGGTGTTACCGTAGAAACATGGGATTCGACTTCCGTCCTGGGTTGATTGGCAAAGGAGTCCACAGTCAACTCTGGAGTTGCCGTAAACAGGGGTGTTCCCAAAAAATCAGCCAAGGTTGTGTCGGTTTCCCTGATTGGTTCCGGGGGCGAGGACAAAATCGCGTCAGATTTCGGTTGCAGTTGTGCGTCGGAAATGGATCCCTGCTCTTCCCTCGATTCTTGTTTTTCCTGTGGTTTCTCCTGTGGTTCTTCCTGTAGCTTTCCCTGTATTTTTTCAGCAACCGGGCTTTCCCTCCCTTGTGCTGGCGAAGGAATGGATACGGGGATTGGCACCAATTCAGCCTTGGCGACGACCTCAGGTTTTGCCGTAACCGGGACTGCCAGAAAGGTCAGAGTTTCGCCCACCGACCCCACATCGACGAAAGCACCTTCCAGGGCGCGACCGGTACCTATGAGATCCGCCAGAGAGAAATCGTCCACCTTTTCTCCTCCGGTGCCACGCCCCACTTCCGCAATCGTTCCCAAAGAGGCAGCGACGGGAACAGATTCCACCTCGCTCCCCCCCCCTGCCCTTGCGGTTTCTGTGGAAGTTCGCTTTTCCGGATCGGCGTTCGTCCCCTTGGTGGCTTGCGTCGCGGCGACATCCTTGCCAACCTCCGGGAGTGCCTCTGCGCCAGCCTCTAGAATTTCTTCCGTATCGTGAACCGGCTCCACTTCCTTTTTTAATTCAGCTTCGGATTTTGTTTCCGCAGCCGCGTCCCTCTCCCCTTGATTTTCCTTTTGCCCTTGACCATCATCACCATTTTCTTTTTTTCCTTCGGGTTTTTGCTCTTGCCGATTTCCGGAATCACCGGAATCCTCACTTTTGCGATCCTCTTTGGCTTTTTGCACGTCCAACTGGATTTCCAAACGAGAAATAAAGTTGGCGGGGGCCTTGAATACAGGTTCGGGAGCACCAGCACCGAAAATCACCTGGGTGGCGGTACCCGGTTCCACCAGGGTCACCGTTCCTTGCCCCCTGGCATCGGAAATATCCAAAATACCTGCTGTGTGAACCACTGAGGTGGAACCGTCGGCCATCACTTCGCCAGTCAACTGGCTGCCGCGAATCCCGATAACAGCCGTAGGCGTTTTAATGCTTGAATGGCGGCCGGTGTTCAATCCTGAAATAGCACCGCTTTCAAAACTGAAAATACCCCTGGTAATGGTCGCTTCAAATCCACCCTGTTTGATTTCCGGGTTGTAAACATAGTTGTCGAGAATGGCCCGGGCCTCGGCAGCCAACTTAAAACGGGTGCCGTCGACAAAAACCAGAGTGACCAGTCCGCCCTTCAAAGTTTGCAGAATGTCGCCCTTGAAGACGGCATCTCCCACCTTAAGAATCCGCTCCTCCCCACCAATCCCTTTGGCGACCACTTGGCCGACCGCTTCATCCACCTTACCAATGCTGGAGGCTGCCTCTGCGATCATGCTGGGACCGGCAACCATGGTCGCATGGGCTGTTTGATCGACCGAAAGCAAAGACTTGACTGTTTCGGGCAATAACAAAGCACCGTTGGGAGCCAGCAAAACAGGTGGTGGAACACTGGAAAAATAACCATCCACGGTCCATGTTTTTCCATCTGCGCCGGTGATCACCAAGTCATCGCCATGGCTCTGGTATCGACCATCGAGCAGCAACGAAACATCCGGGACCACAAGTTCCAGGCCGAAATCGGCGAAGTCTGCCACGCCGCCATCCAACGAGTCAAAATGGTTTGCCTCGCTTAAAGGTGCAAATTTTGGATGAACGCTCACAGACATGACCCAACGTAATTTGGAATGGAATCTTTAAGAGTGCACAAGATGTCCTTCGGGCAAAAATAAAAGTCAAAAACAGTGAAGGGAGCTATTTGTTTTTCTTTCAATAATTTTCCAAGGGGGGAAGATTATTAAATGTCAACACGCCCTAAACGACGACATCCGAACGATCACGCTCGCGCCAGCGTTGATAATTATCCAGAAAAAGCTTTTCCATTTTTTCTATAAGCAACGTATCGGGCGCACCAAGCACCTTCTGCATGATAAACTGCGACGCATCATCCAAAAGCTGGATGTCGGTCTCAATCATAGGATAGTTTTTTTTCAACCTTTTAAGAGCCTGCACAACATTTTCACCAGGCGGCGCAGGGATGCCGAGAGGTTCGACAGGAATGGGGGGATGGTCGGCTTCTTCCCGCTCAAGTAAGAATTGGGCAAACTTGAGCAACGTATCGCGGTTATTTCCGCCAAGTTTTTTCCATATTTTCTGCAATTCGTCTTGCTTTTGGATAACCATACGATCCAAGGAACCAGGAATCACCAAACCCCCGCCGGGAAACAATCCCGGCGGGGGTCTGGAAGGGTAATCCCAAAACCGCAAACTAAGACCAGGGCAGTTCCATTTGCTTCATGTGTAGAGCAAAAGCCGCTTCCCGACTGTCGGGAGAGGCCGCAACCAACACAGGGGCCATACCGGTCCTGACAACCCTCTGACCATCAAGTTGCGTCAGTACCGCCATCTCCTTGATTTCCCCGGCCAAAGCTTTGCGCAAGGGGGCCAGTTCCGTCGGTCCGTTTTCCCCACACAAACGCATGAGGGCATGGGCTCCCGAAGGTATACCATGGCTTTGCAACGCACCCTTGACGACACACAGATCCCCGTCACGGTTCAGGAACGTGCCGTTGGTCTCCAAGGAGTCCGCTATGCAAACCATGACGCTGACATCCTCCTGGGTTCCATGGGAACTCAGGGCAATCACACGGGTCGATGCCGATTTTTGCGGCACTTTGGGTAGATTGACCGTCACGAAAAGCTCGGCCTGCTCGCCTTTCCACTCCTTGGCTCCCAGAAGACCCAGCAGGGCAACATTGGCTTCACCACGCATCTTCCCGCCCGTCTTCAAAGCCCCGTGAATGCCTTCCCCTCCCACCCAGAAAAACCCACCTCCAGTTTTCTTCGCCAACTGCGCCGCAGCATAAGCCTCTTCCACCAATAGTTTTGGGGAAACCAGAATGACAACCTTCGCCACCTGACTCAAAAGTTCGCGACCCTTCTGAATGGCCAATTCATTGTCCCGGTTGGTCCGTTTGGCCAACAACTGATAGCCAAAACGACCTTCGGCGCAAATGACAGCACCATTAACCGGATCCGAATGGACCGATTGTATCTTGACGATACGGTTGCGATTGTCCGCAATCCGGATACCGCACCCTCTGGAACAGTCAACACAGGTGCTGATGGTTTCATTCCAAATCCAGGGACCACACTCCTTGCCCGTGTTGGGGGCGAGAGTACCCGTGGGGCAAACATCGGTACACATGCCGCAGGCGTCGCAACCGGTCTCCTGCAGGGGATCGTTAAAGTTAGGCCCAATCCGGGTTACAAATCCCCGATTAATAAAGCTTAAAGCGTTGACGTTGCGGACTTCGCTACAGATACGCACACAAGAGGCGCAAGTGATGCACTTATCCGATTCAATACGGATGAGAGGATGGCGTTTGTCCTCCTGGTAGGCGCGTTTGGCCCCGACAAGACGTTTATCGGTGGCATTGTAGTCGGTCGAATAGTTGCGCAGATCACAATCAAAGCGAGCGTTGCATCCGCATTCAATGCAACGGGTCGCCTCGGCCATGGCTTGTATCTGGTCCAGGCCAATGTTGATGGGTGCCCAGCCGGAATCGTTTTTAAGGCGTTGCTCGGCGGGAAGGGTGGTTTCCAAAGCACGTTTTCTGTGCACAAAACGCGGTGCAAAATCGACCGAGTCCAATTCCTTCAACCGTCCCCGGGAAATGGCATAGGGCCGGGTCAGTTTAACCTCGGTACCATGGAGATACAAATTGATGGCTTCAGCCGCCCTCCGGCCTTCCCCAATGGCGCGGATGAGAATATCCGGGCCAAAGGCGCAGTCGCCAGCCGCAAAGACACCTTCCATGGAAGTGACCTGCGTCTTTTCATCGTGGACAATGGTGCTCCACTTGGTGGTTTGTGGCTTGACTTCCTCCTTGTCCAGGAAGGAAAGGTCAGGATCCTGACCAATGGCAGGGATGATCAGGTCAAATTCCAGATCTTCCTCGCTGTCTTCAATGGGAACGGGACGACGCCGACCGGAAGAATCGGGTTCCCCCAGCTCCATGGTGATAACCCTCAAAGCTTTGGCATGCCCTTTTTCGTCCAGAACGACGGCGGAAGGAGCCGTGAGAAAACGAAATTCAACCCCTTCCTCATGAGTTTCTTCCTGCTCCCAGGGAGACGAAGGCATTTCCGCCTGGGTGCGGCGGTAGAGCAGGGTGACATGGGCACCCAAACGCCGGGCGACACGCGCACAGTCCATGGCGGTGTCACCACCTCCAAGAACCGCAACACGGGTTCCAAGGTTGACCGGTTCCTTGAGGATAACTTTGCGCAAAAAGTCGATGCCTCCCATGACACCAGGGACATCTTCATTATCAATGCGCATGGGTTTGGATTTGTGCGCCCCAACGGCCAGCAGGATGGCATTGAACCCTTGTCGCTTCAGGTCGGTCAGGGTGAAATCAACGCCAAGCTTGGTGTTGAAGTGGACCTTAACCCCCAGGTCCAGAATGGACTTGATCTCTTTGTCCATGATTTCCCACGGCAGACGAAACCGGGGGATACCATAGCGGGCCATACCGCCAAGTTCCGGGAGTGCCTCAAAAATTTCCACGGCATGCCCCGCCTGCCGCAAAAAGTAGGCCGCTGACAAGCCCGCAGGTCCACCGCCGATGATGGCCACCCTTTTGCCGGTTTCAGGGCCGGTCGGAGGTAAAAAAGGGCCATGCTCCAACTCGTACTCCGCCGAAAATCTTTTGAGTGGATTGATGGCAATAGGCTCGTCCACCAATGCGCGCCGACACTGCGATTCGCAAGGATGTGGGCAGATGCGGCCACAGACGATGGGCAGAGGATTGCGCTTTTTGATCAGGTGCACCGCCCCGGCAAAATCACCGTTGGCAATGTGGGCGATATAACCCTGGATGTCAATATTGGCCGGACAGGTGGCTTCGCATGGGGCGATACAGTCGCCGGCATGGTCGGACAACAGCAGGTCCAACGCCATTTTGCGTGACGTAGTAACCTTTTCGCTGTCGGTCTGGATTTCCATTTTAGGGGCCACTCGGGTGGAACAGGCCGGCAGCAGGGTGCGTGCCCCTTTGACTTCGACGACGCACAGAAAACAGGACGCAAAAGGTTTCAGGCGATCGTCGTGGCAAAAGGTGGGGATTTTTATTCCCTCGGACTGAGCGACCTCCCGTATGGTTGCGCCAGCTTTGGCTTCCAGGGTGCGTCCATTCAAGGTGATGGAAACGGTATTTTCCATATGAGATATCTCCCCGGTTCAAGCCGCCAGGATGGCGTCAGGGTTGCAGACTTCGACACACATGCCGCAGTTGATGCAGACTTTCATGTCGATGACCCAGGTGTTGGGTTTTTTCAATTCTCCAGTGATGGCCTTGACCGGGCAATACCGGTCGCAGATGGAGCACCCGGTACACTTGTCCTGGAGAATGGTGTGGGTGATAAGCCCTTTGCAGACCCCTCCCGGACAACGCTTATCGGTGACGTGGGCAATGTATTCATCCCGGAAATATTTCAGGGTGGTCAGGACCGGGTTGGGGGCGGTTTGCCCCAGACCGCAAAGGCTGGCGTCTTTGATGCGTTCCGCCAGTTCCGCGAGGACTTCGATATCCTGCAAAGTACCGGAGCCGTCGCAAATTTTGGTGAGCAGCTCTTTCATGCGCAGGGTGCCGACACGGCAGAAAGTGCACTTGCCACAGGATTCGATCTGGGTAAATTCCAGGAAAAACCGGGCCAGATCCACCATACATGATTTGGAATCGGTTACAACCATACCGCCCGACCCCATGATGGCCCCAGTGGCGTTAATGGCGTCGTAATCGATGATGGTGTCAAACAACGATTCGGGGATACAACCGCCCGAAGGACCGCCCAACTGCACCGCTTTGAGCGGGCGTCCCGAAGCAGAACCGCCACCAATTTCCATCAGGAGTTGGCGGATGGTCATCCCCATGGGCACTTCGACCAGACCACCCCGTTTAACCGCTCCGGCCAAGGCAAACACTTTGGTTCCCCGACTCTTTTCGGTACCGATTTTGGCGTAGGCGGCACCACCATTGAGGAGGATCCAGGGAATGTTGGCGAGGGTTTCCACATTGTTGATGATGGTGGGCTTGCCGAAAACCCCCTGAATAGCGGGGAACGGTGGCCGTATTCTGGGCATACCACGTTGCCCTTCGATGGAGGCCAGAAGGGCAGTTTCCTCGCCGCAGACAAAGGCTCCGGCACCTTCCTTGATTTTGACATCGAAGGAAAAATTGGAACCAAGAATGTTATAGCCAAGAAAACCCGCCTTCCGGGCATCGTCCATAGCGATGGCAAAATGCTTCAGGGCGAGCGGGTATTCGGCACGGATGTAGGCATAACCTTTCGAGGCACCGATGGCATAGGCCGCAATCAGCATCCCTTCGAGGATGCTGTGGGGATCGCCTTCGAGCAGCGAACGGTCCATAAAGGCACCTGGGTCACCTTCATCACCATTGCATACGAGATATTTAGGCTCTCCCTGGGCACCACGGGCAAAGCCCCATTTGACGGCGGTGGGAAAACCAGCACCACCGCGTCCACGGATGGAAGAGATTCGGACTTCTTCGATGACCTGTTCCGGGGTCATGCCCCCCTTGATCACCTTCTCGATGGCACTGTACCCGCCACGCGCACGGAACTGTTCCATCGATGTGGGGTTGAGTTCGCCCACATTACGCAAGGCGATACGGGTCTGCCGCGTCAGATATTGGGAACGTTCGGTCTCCTTGACATCGCTGGAGCGGATGAGCATCGCTTCCGGCAGGTCTCCCTGGCCGCGATGAAACCGGACAATCTTGGGCAGATTTTTTTTGTTAACGCCACCCCACAGATAGGATTTTCCCCCTGTGGCGATTTCCACCATGACCTCCAGGTGGCACATGCCGATACAGCCTACCGCTTTGAAGGTGGCATCGGGAAAACGTTCCTTCAGGAGTTTGGTGACTTCCGGTGCGCCGGCGGCAATGCCGCAAGTGCCCTCACCCATTGTTATGACCATGTCACCGCTCATTTTTACTTCTCCTTCTCGTCGGCGGGTTGGTCGTCGCCTTCGCCGGCATGACCAGGGAGAATCTCACCTTTGTTCTTGGCGTGTTTGACCAGGTGGCGTTGGGCGTCGGCCCCCTTGAGATTCGGAAAGGCTTCACCGTCAATCAGCATGACCGGAGCCAGACTGCAACAACCGATACATGCGACATTTTCAACTGTGTAGCTACCGTTGGATGCGGTATCCTCCTTGGGGTCTTCAAGCCCCAGGGCGTGCCGCAAAGAGGTGTTCAGACGATCCGCCCCCTGCACATGGCAGGCGGTGCCATGGCACACCTTGATCATGTGCCGGCCAACGGGATTCAAGCGAAACTGGGCATAGAAGGTGGCCACGCCGAACAACTGACTGGCGTTGATCTCGGTCCCTTCCAGCACCAAATTCATGGCTTTTCTGGGTAGGTAGCCATACTCGCTTTGGATGGCTTGTAACAGGGGGACGGCTGCTGAAGTATCCGACCCGATTTTGGCGATCCAGCCCTGGACCTTTTCTGGATCCACGGTGGCTTCCAGGGAAGCTTTGCTCACGGTCTTCTCCTGCAAAAAGTCTGGGTGAAAAAAAAGGTTCCAACGTATCACGAAAGGTCAAGTCCGACATGCGACAGCTTGCATGAAGGGTGAATCTAAAATATTTATGGACTGCTGACAAGTCACAATCTCAAACCGACTCCCTTCCGTGAGTCTTTAAGGCAGAGAAGTTTCTCTTGGAACCAAAAACGGCCCTCTTTAAGTGTTTTGCGTCGCGTCTCTGGCAATCGAGACTGACCCAATAACAGAAACCCTATACTGTGGAGTTCTTAAGCGTGAAAAATTTAAAATCAATCGTGTTGGCAGCAATGGCAGTCTTAAGTCTTGAGGTTTGGGCTGGTGAGGGCATCCGCATCGAAAATCCGTGGATAAGGGCTGTCCCACCCACGGTGCAGACCATGGCGGCCTATATGGGAATCGAAAACCCCGGTACGGCCAGTGTGACCTTGGTTTCGGTCCAGAGCGCGGTGTTCCAAAAAGCTGAATTGCACGAAACCGTTAATACCAACGGCATGGCCACAATGGTCCCTCATAAAAACCTGGTGATTGACGCCGGAAAGAAAATCACCTTGAACCCAGGTGGCTACCACTTGATGCTGATCACACCCCAAGCCCCGGTCCGCGAGGGGGATTCCGTCCCTTTGACCCTTATTTTCAGTGATGGCAGCAAAAAAGAGGTTCTGGCCTCTGTTCGCAAGGATGACAGCGTTTCCGGGCATCCTGCGGGTCATGTCCCGGATCACTCCAAGCATTGATCGGAAAATTCAATTCGGGTGAATTGAAGTTTTTCTTGTGTTTTTCTCCCAGGAGTTTGTTATGGCGAAAGATTCAACCCCATCCCGTTCCACTGGTTCGGAGGGTTTTACGTTGATTGAAATCATGGTCGTGATTGTAATTCTTGGAATCCTGGCCACCCTCATCATTCCCAGAATCATGGACCGTCCCGATCAGGCCAGGCGGACCAAGGCGACTTTAGACATCCAGGCCATTGGTCAGGCTCTTGATCTGTACCGTCTGGACAACCATCGCTATCCAACGACAGATCAAGGGTTGGATGCCCTGGTCAAAAAACCCTCGGTGGAACCGGTGCCGAAACAATGGCGACAAAACGGCTACCTTGCCAAGTTGCCCAAAGATCCATGGGATGGGGCTTACGTCTACATGTCGCCGGGGATGCACGGCGAGTACGATCTGGTCTCCATGGGAGCCGATGCGGAATTGGGAGGGGAAGGTAACGCCGCCGATGTCGAATCGTGGAACCTGTCCGCTTCGCAGTAGCAATGTGTCCTTCCATGGTCAAAAAAAAACCGTCTCAAAGAAGTCTTTGGCTCGCTCTCCAATAACTGGTACGATCAAAAGCATGAAAGCGTTTTATCTGGCCATGGCACACTCACTTTAAGGTCGATGGAGATTGGAATGACTCAAAAACACGCTCTTGTTACCGGTGGTATCGGCGGCATCGGTACAGCTATCGTCAAATATTTTGCCCGAGACGGCTATAAAACCGCAGCGACCTACGCATCCTTCGAGAGGGAAAAAGTCAAACCCTGGTTGGAAATGATCGAAAAGGAGGTTTTGGAAGTCCATCTGTTTGAAGTGGATGTCGCCGATTTTGAATCGTGCCATGCCTTGTCCCACAAAATTGCGGCAGAATTCGGGGCTGTGGATGTCCTGGTCAACTGCGCCGGCATCATTCGCGACTCCAGCTTTAAAAAAATGCCTTATGAAAGCTGGGATCAGGTTCTCAAGGTCAACCTTTACTCGGTCTTCAACGTCACCCGACATTTTTTCGAGGCGATGCTGATACGCAAATGGGGACGGGTGATCAACATCACCTCGGTCAATGGCCAGAAGGGACAATTCGGACAGGCCAACTATTCCGCCACCAAGGCGGGCGTGCATGGATTGACCATGGCCCTGGCGCAGGAAGGGGCCAAATACGGTGTCACCGTCAATTCGGTTGCCCCAGGCTACACCGCGACCGAAATGATGCTTCAGGTGCCCGATTCGGTACTGGATGACATCAAAAAGCACATCCCCATGGGTCGTTTGGCCAGGCCCGAGGAAATCGCCGCCGCTGTCCTGTTTTTGGCCTCGGAAGATGCCGCTTTCATCACCGGAGTCAATCTGGATGTCAATGGGGGTCAGTGGATGCACCATTGAGGGGATCGAGAAATTATACCCATTCAATCCTCACAGAATGTTGCGGGGGGCCGGGAGGAGAAGCATTTCCCCCGGCCCCCCCCCTTTGCTGCTCTTACCCGAAGGGTACGGCGTCAAAAAGGAGTGGACCATGCTGAAACTGCTTAAGCAGTACATGAATCAGGAAATGAAGGTATTTCGCTATCAGCTGGTTTATTATTTTTTTGGTATTGTTCTGTTTTCCCTTGGTGCAAAATGCTTTATTGACGCCCAACTGGGAACAGACCCGCTGGATGTGTTGGTCATCGGTTTGAACAAGCATCTTGGTGTTGGCCTTGGTGTGTGTTCCTCGCTCATCGCCATCCTTTTTCTATCCTGGTGGATGGTATGGAACAGGGCGTTGCCACCGATGACCCCTTTTGTCAGTACGTCTGCGGTCGGGTTTCTGCTGGATTTCTGGAACGCGCTCCATGTAGAACAATATACGATCGATGCCATGCCTGTGGTAAATGTAATGATTTATGGGCATGAACTCAATCTGTATGCGGTGCTTTTGGACGTTATTGCGCTCCTTGTGTGTTCCTACGCATCCTCGCTGATCATCATGAGTGGCATTGGCATCCGTATCATGGACCTAGTGGCCATTACCATGATTGAAAAGTGGGGTTGGTCTTTTTTCCGGGCCAAGATGACACTGGAGATCGGCTTGTTCAGCGTCGGTTGGTTACTTGGCGGTCCCATGGGTGTGACCACGGTGCTGTTCTTATTTTTTGTTGGTCCGTTCATCCAACCCTTTATGCTGATGAATGCTACTTATTTACGCATACCGAACCACGGTATCAATCAGCCACATGGCGAAAACTCAACATCGGTCATGCACTGATTTCCACGTATCGGAAAAACGAACCTGATGCCCTGCAGGCAAAAACCAAAACCTTGGGGGCTTCGCCCCCAAACCCCCATAGGCATGAAGCTTTTTGTTTAAATTCAAAAACAAAACCTTGGGGCGCTGCCCCAAACCCCGCCGGGGGGGATGATCCCCCCCGGAC
>JACSDG010000001.1 GCA_015660855.1 Magnetococcales bacterium | reverse complement strand
TGAAGGCGAAGGTGGCGCACGAGTGATGGGTGCCGTGGCTGGCATCCTGATTGATAAAGATGTAGATCAATTCGCCATGAACGAGGGGCTGTTCGTCATCGTCCAGTCTGGCGACAGCGTCAAGCTGGCCAATGACGGAAAGTTTGTACCACGTACTTGGTAAGCGGATGAGTTTCTGGGTGGTGCCTTACGTTAACTTGGCCGGTCGGGATGGAAATGAAATCCACTCATGAACCGTCCATACATGGTCAGCGAGGCCAGCGACCATGGCTGGTGTTCGATCCTCCCATTTTCCATTCGCACGGGCCAGCAAAAATTATTACTGAACGCCACAAAATATGTCATCGCATTGTGCATCGCCCAGTTTTTTGAAAGGCAATAGCTTTTGCGAGTTTTACTGGCGTTTGGTCCTTGATCAGTAGCGTTGAGACGTTCAACAAACGATGTGTTGATGACAAAACTGACCGCCGAACGCAACAGCCACAGAGCCAACAAAACAATTGAACCGAAAACCACAATCCGATTGACTCCGTTCCGAGAAATACTTTCTGCATGTCCGACAGTAGATACCACGAATTCGACGATCCTTCCCGCTCCACCCATGCCATCTCAAATTTTCCTTGCCACGGAGTCCAACATCTGGACAATCCTGGTTCTGGAAACAAAAAACTTCAATCTAAACTGCACCCAGCACGGGATACGTAGTTTTCGTCATTCCCGCGAAAGCGGGAATCCAGGACTCGAAGCAATCGATCAACGTTTTGGATTCCCGCCTCCGCGGGAATGACGTTTGAAAATTACGCATTCCAAAATGGTTACGGTTTAATGCGCCATCCTGCTTCTCCCATTGAAGATCAAAAAGTCTATATGGCGCATCATTCAAGCATCTGGGTCACGCATCATCCTTTCAATAACAGATGGATCGGAGCATAGTTGGGTTAATGTAAGGCACCACCCAAAAACCAAGAACGGCCCACAAAGGGGCCGCTCCTACGTACACCATCCCACAAGCAACCCCATCAGACACCCGGAGCGGCCACATTCCTTTCAACAAGCTCAATAAACGACATCGGCGCACAATCCCCATAGCGCAAGCGGGTTCTTATGATCCGAGTATACCCACCACTCCGACTGCTGTTCCTGACAGCAATGTCGGTGAACAATTTATGCACCACCTCCTTGTCCCGCAAAAAACTCACAGCCCGCCTCCGCGCGTGCAAATCCCCTTTTTTACCCAGGGTCACCATACGCTCTGCAAAAATTCGCAGTTCCTTGGCCCTGGTCACCGTCGTCTCAATCCGCTCATGGCGAAACAAACTGACCGCCATATTGGTGATCATCGCCTTCCTGTGACTGGTATCACGCCCTAGCTTGCGGCCACTCTTTCGATGTCTCATGGACTCGTTCCCTGACTAAAAATTTTCTTCTTCAAACTGCTTTGCAAGCTCATCGATATTTTCAGGCGGCCAGTTATCGATCTGCATCCCAAGACTGAGATTCATTTCATCCAGCACTTCTTTTATCTCATTCAAGGATTTACGCCCGAAATTCGGGGTCTTGAGCATTTCTGCCTCAGTCTTTTGCACCAAGTCCCCGATGTAAACAATATCGTCATTCTTCAAGCAATTGGCAGACCGTACCGACAGCTCCAACTCGTCAACTTTTCTAAACAGGTGCGGATTCCATTTTGGACCGGCATCATCTTCACCGGACTCATGCATCGGCACATCGTCAAAGTTGATAAACAAACTCAACTGATCCTGCAAAATTTTCGCCGCTAACGCCAACGCATCCTCGGGAGAAACCACCCCGTTGGTCTCTATATCAATGATCAGCTTGTCGTGGTCGGTCTGCTGCCCCACACGCGCATTCTCAACTTTATAGGAGACCCTTTTTACCGGATTGTAACTACAATCCATGGGGATTTCCCCAATCGGCGACGGGGTATCGTCCTCCCCTCCCTGGGCGGCACGCAAATAACCCTTCCCCGTCGTCACCGTCATGGTAATATCCAACTTGCCGCTTTTGTTCAAAGTGGCAATGTGATGGCGCGGATTGAGTATTTCAATATCTGGTCCCGTCTCAATCATCCCCGCCGTCACCGGACCTTCCTTGTCCGCATACAAACGCATCCTTTTGGTACTTGCCCCGCTCACGCGAATGGCCAGCTCCTTAAGATTGAGGATAATCTCAGTGACATCCTCCATCACCCCAGGGATACTGGAAAACTCATGCAATACCCCCTCAATCCTTACAGAGGAGACCGCAGCACCTTGCAACGAAGACAACAAAACACGGCGTAGCGCATTTCCGAGGGTCGTCCCAAAGCCACGCTCCAGCGGTTCCGCAACCAGCGTCGCCCTGCGTTGGGCATCACCCTCACTGACCAGCTCTACCTTCCGAGGCTTTATCAATTCTGTCCAATTCCGATACATCCGTCGCCCCCAGCAGGTTATTTATTTGGAATACAGCTCAACGATAAGATTTTCATTGTACTCCGCAGGCAGGTCCGACCGATCCGGATAAGAAAGGAATCTCCCGGACAGTGCCGCAGCATCAACCTCCATCCAGGGGACCGACTGGCTCTTGCGCGATGTCTCCATCGCCCCCTTGATTCGCAGATGCGCCTTGGCCTTGCCTCGCACCTCAATCTTGTCTCCGGGACGAACCAGGTATGAGGGAAGATTGACAACCCTGTCGTTCACCACAATCTGCTTGTGGGTCACAACCTGCCTCGCCTCCGAACGTGACGCAGAGAAGCCCATTCGATAGACGACATTGTCCAGTCTTCTCTCCAGCAGGATCAGGAGGTTCTCCCCCGTCACCCCCTTCATCCGTTCCGCTTTCATGAAGTAATTTCTAAACTGCAACTCCAAAAGGCCATAGGAACGTTTAATCTTTTGTTTTTCTCTCAGGTGCAACCCATAATCGGATATTTTTCTGCGTCTCTGCCCATGCATGCCTGGGGCATAATTCCGCTTTTCAATGGCACACTTATCAGAAAAACACTTCTCACCTTTAAGAAAAAGTTTTGTGCTTTCGCGCCGGCACATACGGCACTTGGAACCGAAATATCGGGACATGTTCTTCCTGTTCCCCTGCTCAAAGCATTGAAAGTGGATCAAACACGACGGCGTTTAGGCGGTCTACACCCGTTGTGGGGTATGGGTGTTACGTCTTGCACCAAGGAAATGGCAAACCCAATGCTCGCCAAAGCGCGCAATGCCGACTCACGACCGGACCCAGGCCCTTTCAACCGGACCTCCAGGTTTTTCATTCCGTGTTCTTGAGCTCGCCGCCCTGCATCTTCGGCCGCCATCTGGGCAGCAAAAGGGGTAGACTTGCGGGATCCCTTGAAACCCTGCGAACCAGCCGATCCCCAGGATATCACGTTACCCACATTATCCGTAATGGTGATAAGGGTGTTATTGAAGGTTGACCGTATATAGGCAATACCGGAGGCGATATTTTTCTTCTCCTTTTTTTTGCCCTTGGTCTTCTGCCCTTTCGCCATATCATCTCCTTCTTCAAGTAAAACAGAGTCTTTTAAAGACATTCCCCAAACATTGGCTTCAGGCAGCAGCGACCCGGTTCTCTAGCCGACACCGGAGACAAAAGATGGCGACACCAAGCCCATCTCTCTTTCTAGCACACCACCAAGCCCCCAGCAAGCCGCACTAACGCGCCTTCCCGGCAATAGCTTTCCTCGGACCTTTTCTGGTGCGTGCGTTGGTGTGGGTTCTTTGCCCACGCACAGGCAAGCCGCGCCGATGCCTGAGTCCCCTGTAACAACCGAGATCCATAAGTCGCTTGGTGTTCATCGCAACTTGACGCCTGAGATCACCTTCCACCTGGTAACCCTCATCGATAACGCTGCGAACCTTGGCAACCTCCGTTTCCGACAAGTCTTTGGTGCGTGTAGACACGTCGATCCCGGCCTTGACCATGATCTCTTCGGCAGAACGTTTCCCTATTCCATAAATGTAGGTCAGAGCGACGACCAACCGTTTATTGACGGGAATATTAACACCAGCTATACGAGCCACCTCGGTACCTCCAGATTATTTTCTGTCAAAAAAGCTTTAAAATATCAACCCTGACGCTGCTTGTGCTTTGGACTCTTGGTGCAAATAATTCTCTGCACACCCTTTCTTTTAATCATTTTGCAATCCTTGCAAATTTTCTTTACCGATGCCCTGACTTTCATAATGAACCTCCGGTTTCCTATCCCACCGCACAAACGCTGGCATCAACCCCTGCGCCCGCGAATCTTTGCCTTCTTCATCAAACCCTCATACTGACGACTGATGAGAAAAGACTGTATCTGCGCCGCCGTGTCCATGGTAACACCGACAACGATCAACATCGACGTCCCACCGAAATAAAAAGGGACATTGTAGTTGGCAATCAATATCTCCGGCAGGAGACACACCCCCGCCACATAAAGCGCACCAATAAAAGTCAACCGCGTCAGAATGGTATCCAGATATTCCGCCGTCTTGGCACCAGGACGAATACCAGGGACAAAACCACCATACTTCCGCAGATTGTCCGCCGTTTCCTCAGGATTGAACACAATCGCCGTATAAAAGAAAGAAAAAAATACAATTGCCAAGGCATACATCACCATGTAGGGAATCTGCCCCGGCGAAAAATATCCAGCAAGAGCCTTGACCTGATCCCAAGGGGCAAAATTTGCCAGAGTCACCGGGAACAGAATAATGGAACTCGCAAAGATTGGAGGAATGACCCCTGCCGTGTTCACCTTCAAGGGCAAGTGCGAACTTTCGCCTCCCACCATCCTCCTCCCGCTCACCTGCCTGCGGGCATACTGCACCGTAATCCTTCTCTGGGCCCGCTCCATAAATATAATGAAAGCGGTAACGCCCACAGCCATGACAATCAGAAACAAGACAAACAACGGCTGTAAATCACCCGTCCGGGCCAGCTGCAAAGTCTGCACCAAGGCTATTGGCAAGTTGGCGACGATGCCCGAATAGATAATGAGGGAAATACCGTTCCCAATTCCTCTTGAGGTGATCTGCTCACCCACCCACATGATGAAGGCCGTCCCCGATGTCAGGGTAATCACCGTCATCATCCGGAAAGACCAGCCCGGCTCAACCACAACACTCATTCCACCCGCCTGCATGGATTCCAAGCCGTAAGCAATTCCAAAACCCTGGAAGATTGAAAGCAACACCGTCCCGTAGCGGGTGTATTGATTGATCTTCCTCCTACCCGATTCCCCTTCTTTCTTGATGGCCTCCAGTTTAGGAAACACCGAGGTCATGAGCTGAAGTATGATTGAAGCCGAAATATACGGCATGATCCCAAGGGCAAAGACGGTCAACCTGGACAACGCACCACCGGAAAACATGTTGAACATGCCCAGCAGTGTTCCCTGCTGCTGCGAAAAAAACACCGCCAGGGCCTTGGGATCTATCCCTGGTGTGGGCACATGCGCCCCTATTCTATAAACAATCAGCATCCCCAAGGTAAATATGATCCGCTTGCGCAGCTCAGGGATCCGCCCCAGATTGGCTAGCCCGGCAAAGGGTGACTGTGCATCCGCAGTGGCCATTAAGAGTCGCTACCTATCCGTTTTCCCCGCCAGCAAGATGTACCTTGCCGCCGGCCGCTTCAACCTTGGCTACCGCACTCTTCGAAGCCTTGTCCACATAAACCTGCAACGGCTTCGTCAACTCACCATCGGCCAACAGCTTGACCCCGTCCCGCATTTTTTTCCGGATCAGCCCCTTTTCCTGCATTTGCTCAAGTCTGACCTCGGCATGGGCCTCAAAAACCTCAAGATCATCCACCCCAACAGTGACATACACCTTCCTGAAGGGATTCTTGAATCCGCTTTTGGGCAACCGGCGCTGCAAAGGCATCTGGCCACCTTCAAAACCGACCTTGTGATATCCTCCCGCCCGCGCCTTCTGTCCTTTAACCCCTCGGCCAGCCGTCTTGCCGGTGCCACACCCTATACCGCGTGCAACCCGCTTTGCCTGTTTGCGATCGGCCTGCCTTGGGGGAAGTTCATTAAGTTTCATTGCCTATGACACCTTTTTATTCTTCCAAAACCCGAACCAAATGGATCACCTTGTTCACCATCCCACGCACCGAAGGGTTGTCAGGCAATTCCCGGATTTGCTGCGTCTTCCTCAGACCCAACGCCTCCATAATCCTTCTATGCTTGGCAGGTCGGCCTATGATCGACTTGATCTTCTGGACTTTTATGGTTCCGGACATAAACTCGGTAACTCCTGTCTACAGCGCATCCGCCGCCAAACCCCGTTTCGCCAAAATCATCGCCGGCGATTTGATCAATTCCAGGGCATGAAAAGTAGCCTTGATCAGATTGTGCGGATTGGATGTCCCCAAAGATTTCGCCAAAACATCCGTCACCCCCACCGCCTCGAAAATCGGCCGCATCGCGCCACCGGCAATAATACCCGTCCCCTGTGCCGCCGGACGCAAAACCACACGCCCCGCACCATACCTTCCCTGGATTTCATGAAAAAGAGTCCTGCCATCCTTGATGGCAATCGTTTTCATGTTTTTCCTGGCTTGTTCGGTAGCCTTGCGAATCGATTCGGGTACTTCCTTGGCCTTACCCAACCCGTAACCCACCTTACCCTTACCATCGCCTACCACGACGATGGCGGAAAAGTTAAACCGACTCCCACCCTTGACCACCTTCGCTGTCCGCTTGATGGCCACAAGCTTTTCTATCAGGTCATCACTCTGCCAATTTTCAGCTTTTTCCTCCGCAGAGGCCCGGCGAGGTTTTGACATTTCTTCTCCTAAATCTATTTTCTGAATCCTCTATAACCCAGGGCACCGCCCCGCAATCCCAGCATCCCCGTCAACCCAGGCTCCACACCGCACTCACCCCAGGTCCGACGGCAATACCCACCCTAAAACTCCAGACCTGCTTCTCTGGCGGCATCGGCAAGAGCTTTCACCCTGCCATGATAAAGATAGCCACCGCGATCAAAAACAACCCGCCTGATGTTGGCCTCTATCGCCTTCCCCGCCAAAGCCTTCCCTACAGCCACCGCCGCCTCAACGTTGGCACAACTCTTGAGACCTTCCCTGATCTCTTTTTCCAACGTCGACGCCGCACACAGCGTCTCTCCCTTGGAGTCGTCTATGATCTGCGCGTAGATATTAGCCGCACTGCGAAACACCGATAGCCTGAGCCGGTCCTTGCGAACGTGACTGATACGATTACGTATCCTGCGTCCCCGTTTCCATCTGGCTTGAAGCCGATCCTTTGCCATCGCTTTACACCCTCTTACGGTTATTACTTCTTCTTGCCTTCCTTGCGCACGATATGCTCACCCACGTAGCGAATCCCCTTCCCCTTGTACGGTTCAGGTGGACGCATTTCGCGAATTTCCGCACATACCTGCCCAAGCTGCTGCTTGTCCATGCCCGTGAAAGTGATCAGCGTGTTCTTCTCGACTTTCGCATTCACACCGTCCGGCAAAAGCATTTCAACAGGGTGCGAATATCCAAGGCTCAACTGCATCGTTCTGCCGTTGACGGCGGCACGATACCCGACCCCCTGAATCTCCAACACCTTGGAAAAACCTTCAGAAACACCCTTGACCATGTTGAAAAGCAACGACCTCGATAAACCCCACAATGCCATCGATTTCTTCTCTTGGCCGCGCAAACTCAACAACAAATCGTCACCCTCTTGGCGAATCTCAATCAGAGAGTCGAACTTGTGCTGCATGGTCCCCAGTTTGCCCTTGACCTCGACGTTCTGATTTGAAATCTTCACGTCAACACCTTTGGGCACAGGCACAGGTTTCTTTCCAATTCTTGACATCTTAACGGAATCCTTCTGTTACATCAAAAGACAGTACAGAGCAGTTCTCCACCAATCCCCTGCTTCCCCGCCTCCTTGCCCGTCATGACCCCTTTGCTGGTCGAAACAATGGCAACACCCAGTCCCTGATAGACCCTGGGGAGTTTTTCCCGACGCACATACTGCCGGCGTCCCGGGCGGGAAATCCTTTTTATCTCTTCGATCACCGGCTTGCCCAAATGGTACTTGAGAACGAGCCGAAAAAATCTGCCGTCGTCCGCCTCTTCAGGCTTCTCAAAGCCGCCAATATAACCCTCGGCAGTCAAAATCTCACCAATTCGACGCTTGATCCGCGAAGTCGGTATATCCACGAACTTTTTACCCGCCATCTGGGCATTGCGTATCCGGGTCAACATGTCACTGACTGGGTCGGTCATTCCCATGGATTACCACTCCAATGTTATTAATTATCTCAAGCACCATATGCCTTGCGCCATGCCGCCAACACCTGCACTACCACGATGCCTTGACCACACCCGGCACCTCGCCGCGCAAAGCCATGGATCGCAGGCACAACCTGCATAACGAAAATTTGCGATAATACCCTCTCGACCGACCGCAACGGGCACATCGATTGTAAGCCCTCACCGCAAATTTGGGCTTACGCATCCACTTCTCTACCATCGATTTCTTGGCCATATGACTAAAGCTTCCTAACCTGTCAATTTACAAACGGCATATTGAAACCTCGAAGCAGGGCCTTTGCCTCCTCGTCGGTTTTTGCTGAGGTAACAATGATGACGTCCATACCCCGCACGGCGTCAACCTTGTCGTAGTCAATCTCGGGGAAAATAATCTGCTCCTTGATCCCCATGGCAAAGTTACCCCTGCCATCAAACGACTTCCCTGACACCCCTCTGAAGTCGCGCACCCTGGGCAACGCCGCATTAATCAGCCTGTCCAAAAACTCGTACATACGGCTGGCCCTTAAAGTCACACGACACCCGATGGCCTGACCTTCCCGCAACTTAAAGCCGGCGACCGAACGTTTGGCATGCGTGATGACCGGCTTCTGACCAGCGATGGCGGTCATATCGCTCACCGCACCGTTCAGGGCGTTCCTGTCCGCAATCGCCTCTCCCACCCCCATGTTCAACACAACCTTCTCGATACGGGGGACCTGCATACGGTTTTTGTAGCCGAATTCCTTGACAAGCCCGGCCACGACCGTTTTTAGATAATGTTCCTTCAATCTGGCCATGAGTCACTTTCCCGGCGGCAAATTGCGCATTGACAATCCATCAAAACCTGACAAAACCCTCTGCACCAAACTTCCTCAAACCGCTTCACCCGATCTTTTTGAAACACGCATCCTTTTTCCATCTCCAAGCTGCTTCATCACAATCCGCGACCCCTTGCCCGCAATAGGATCGTAGTACATGACATTGGACTTGTGAACGGGGGCCTCTTTTTCCACGATTCCACCCGAACCTTCCTTGTCCGCCTTGGTATGCCTCTTCACCATGTTGACCTTTTCGATCAACACCGCATCCTTCTTGGGCAGCACTTTCAAAATACGGCCCCGCTTGCCCTTGTCCTTGCCAGTAAGGACCACCACCTGGTCACCCTTTTTCAAACGGGTCTGAAATTGATTCTTCATTCTCTTCACCTTGTCATGTTCCCAGGAGCCTGGAACAACAGCCTTTACCGAGCTTGGAACAAAAACACTCTCCGGTCCACTAGGTCACCACACGACCAACCCTGCCAACCGAAAGTTTTTGTCAACGGCTCCCTCTACAGGCCTTCCCGCAACCAACACAAACCCAGTGCGGTCACAACACCTCAGGGGCCAGGGAGACAATCTTCATATAATTTTTACCTCTGAGTTCCCTGGTCACCGGCCCAAAAATACGGGTTCCAATCGGTTCGCCCTGTTTGTTGATCAACACAGCGGCATTGGTGTCGAACCGAATATAGCTCCCATCCTCGCGGATAATCGCCTTCTTCGTACGTACCACAACCGCCTGGGCTACCTCACCCTTCTGGACCTTTCCCCTGGGAATAGCGGATTTGATAGCAACGGTGATCACGTCACCGACTCTGGCATACCGCCTTTTCGATCCACCCAGAACTTTAATGCACTGGACTTTCTTTGCCCCAGAATTATCGGCAACGTCCAGCATCGTCTGTACCTGAATCATGCCACAGCCTCCTCAATCACCTGCCAATGCTTATCCTTGCTGATCGGAGGGCATTCGCGAATTTTCACGAGGTCCCCGACCACGCATCGGTTTTGAGGATCATGGGCCTTGTACTTTTTGGAGCGTCGCACAATCTTACCGTACAAGGGGTGCCGTACACGCCTCTCCACCAGAACCACGACGGTCTTGTCCATCTTGTCACTGACTACTACGCCCTGTAGAACCCGTGGTGGCATGCCTAAATCTCCTTCCCCTCGGACCGTCCCTTTTCACCAACAATGGTCTTGATCCTTGCGATGTCTCTACGAACCTTCCTGATTGAGGAAGAGTTTTCCAATTGTGCCGTGGCCTGGCGGAAGCGCAGATTGAAAGCCTCCTGGTACAAACCTTTCAATTTCTGCCCCACGTCCTCGGCTGTCATCTGCCGAATTTCCGACATTTTCATCAGCCTATCCTCCCACGCACCACAAACTTGGTTGGCACTGGAAGCTTCGCCGCTGCCCTGGACATGGCCTCCTTGGCGAGTGCTTCCGTCACCCCTTCCATTTCGTACAGGATCCGTCCTGCCTTGATGCGGGCTATCCAAAACTCAGGATTGCCCTTGCCCTTACCCTGCCTAACCTCGGCGGGCTTCTTTGAAACAGGTATGTTCGGAAACATGCGGATCCATATCCTGCCACCCCTTTTGATGTGGCGGGTCATGGCCCTACGTCCTGCCTCAATCTGCCGAGCCGTCAACCGCCCCGCAGTCATGGCCTTAAGTCCGTACTGCCCAAAGTTAAGCTCTGAGCACTTGTAGGACAAACCATGCACCCTTCCCTTATGGGCTTTCCTATACTTGGTTTTTCTCGGTTGTAACAACATTGAAAACCACCTTTTCCTGGTCTGGTTCTCCCGGGAGCGCACCCTTGAGGGAACACGTCACTACCACCGACGGCACCCCCATAACGCATCCAATCTATTTTTCTTTGTCAATCACTTCACCCTTGAACACCCAGACCTTCACACCAATGATTCCATAGGTCGTCAACGCCGAGGCAAACCCATAATCAATGTCGGCCCGCAAGGTGTGCAACGGCACCCGCCCTTCGCGATACCACTCGGTCCTGGCAATTTCTCCACCACCAAGACGCCCCGAACAATTGATCCGTATCCCTTGTGCACCCAACCGCATCGCCGAAGTCACCGCCCTTTTCATCGCCCGGCGAAAAGCCACTCGGCGTACCAACTGCTGCGCCACATTCTCAGCGATCAGCTGCGCCTCCGCCTCAGGCTTGCGCACCTCGACGATGTTGATCTGCACATCGGTACTGGAAATCTTGCGCAAATCATCCTTCAACTTTTCAATATCGGTACCCTTCTTGCCAATGATGATGCCAGGCCGCGCAGAGTGGATATTGATCCGCGCCTTCTTCGCTGGACGCTCAATGACAATTTTGGAGACACTCGCGTGCTCAAGACGTTTCTTCAGCCACGTCCTGAGTTTGTCATCCTCCAGAAGCAGTGTGGCATATTCCTTGTCGGCATACCAACGATTGTCCCAGGTCTTCGTAATTCCCAGCCTGAATCCGGTAGGATGAACCTTTTGCCCCATTATAATTCTCTCCAGCAAGTGCGCCCCATCGGGCCATTTCAATCACCGCGTACACCACCCAGTCGCAACCGCTACTCCCGCTCCTGCACGGCCACTGTCAGATGCGATGTCCGTTTTAAAATCCTTGAGGCACGCCCTCGGGCACGCGGCAAAAACCGCTTCAACATCGGCCCCTGATCGACGTAGACAGTCGATACATACAAGGTGTCCACATCCAGCCCGTGATTGTTCTCCGCATTGGCTATGGCCGACTTCAATGTTTCCTTGACCGCCTTCGCCACTCTTTTCCTCGAAAAATCAAGCACATTCAACGCCGCCTGCACATCCTTGCCGCGTATCTGGTCGATGACAAGCTGGATCCGGGTCGGTGAAACCCTAAGGTTTCTCGTTTTGGCTATCGATTCCATTGCCACTCCCTCAAAAACTACCTACCGGACTTCTTGTCGGCAGTGTGCCCATGATAAGTCCGCGTCGGACTGAACTCTCCGAGTTTGTGGCCCACCATGTTCTCCGTCACCAGAACCGGCACAAACTTTCTGCCATTGTGGACACCAAACGTAAAGCCCACAAAATCCGGAATAATCGTTGACCGGCGTGACCAAGTTTTAATCATCTCCTTGCGCCCCTCGGTTCGAAGGTGCACCACCTTCTTGAGAAGATAATCGTCAAAAAAAGGACCTTTCTTGATTGACCGAGACACCTGTCACCCCTTGATCAGTGAACCATGAACCCAAGAATCCGGCAACCGTTTACTTAGGCTCGCCGAAAACTAATGACCTGGAAAACTATTTACGCCGCCTCATGATCAGGCGATCCGAATTCTTACCCTTGCCTCGGGTCTTCTTCCCTTTGGTTGGCACACCCCACGGCGTACAAGGATGCCTGCCCCCCGATGTCCGACCCTCACCACCACCGTGCGGATGATCCACCGGATTCATCGCCACACCACGCACATGGGGCCGTATTCCCATCCACCGCTTCCGTCCCGCCTTGCCTATCTTGATGTTGCCATGGTCGGGGTTGGAAACCAATCCGACGGTGGCCATGCAATCCAGCAGCACCATCCGCATCTCCCCAGAAGGGAGCTTTAACTGGGCATACTTGCCCTCCTTGCCCATGAGCTGAATGGAATTCCCCGCCGAGCGGCCTATCTGCCCACCCTTGCCAGGCTTCATCTCAACATTATGGACAATGGTACCAATGGGCATACCACGCAACGGCATGGAGTTCCCCGGCTTGACATCCACCTGTGCACCCGAGACCACTTCATCGCCAACCTTCAAACGTTGCGGTGCCAGAATATAACGCTTTTCGCCATCTGCATAGTGTAAAAGCGCGATAAACGCCGTCCGGTTGGGATCATACTCAATCCTCGCAACCTTCGCCGGCACCCCAGCCTTATTCCTTTTAAAATCAACCACCCGGTAGCGACGCTTGTGTCCGCCGCCCTGATAGCGAACCGTCATCCGCCCCTGAGAATTACGCCCCCCCTTGCTCATCATCCCATGAACAAGCGAGCGTTCCGGCTTCTCGGTCGAAAGGTCCGAATAATCCACGGTAACAAGACCGCGTCTACCGTTCGATGTTGGTTTGTAAGTCCTTAATGCCATTACTTATACTCCGGCGATTTCATCGGTTGTACTCGCCTTATTGATGCTGGTAAAAATCAACAGCCTGACCTTCTTCCAACCGGACAATCGCCTTCTTCCAATCCTTGCGCCGTCCCATGGTCCTGCCAAACCGCTTGGCCTTCCCCTTAACATTGACAGTCTGAACCCCAACGACCTTGACGTCAAACATCTTTTCAACGGCCGCCTTGATCTGGGCCTTGCTGGCACTCCGCTGTACCTTGAACGTCACCTGGTTATCAGTTTCCTGACATTTGGTGGCCTTCTCGGTGATCCTCGGCGCCTCAAGGACGGTGTACAGGGTATAGGGATCGCTCACAGCAGCCTCTCCTCCAGCCTTTTCACGGCATCCTCTGTCATGATGACTTTCTCATGGGCCAAAAGATCGTAAGTGTTGATACCTTCCAGCCGCAATACCTTGATCCCCGGCAGATTCCGAGCCGACAGCTCCACATTCCGATCCGCTTCGACCACAACCACCAGAGCAGAAACTTCGGCACTCAACGCCGCCAAAACCGCCTTCATCGCCTTGGTCTTGACTTCCGCCAGCACCAAGCTGTCCACAATAATCATTTCACCCGCAGCATGCTTGGCCGACAACGCCATCATCAATGCCAAACGCCGCTCTTTTTTGTCCATCTTGTGGGCATAGCTGCGAGGCAACGGACCAAACACAACACCGCCCGTCCGGAACTGCGGCGCACGAATCGTACCCTGCCGCGCATTCCCGGTCCCCTTTTGCCTATAGGGCTTCCGGCCACCACCTCTGACCTGGGAGCGCACTTTGGTCGACGCTGTCCCCGAACGCCGCTTTGCCAACTGATAATTCACCATCCGTGCCAGAATATCCCCACGGACCTCCCGACCAAAAAGAGCTTCTGATAACTCTATGGTCCTCAGGTGATTGTTCTGCGTATCTTTGAGGGAAAATTCCATCGTAGCCTCAGCGTTCACACTCGAATTCAAGTTTTCTTTCCGGCATGTCTTATCAGAACAACCGATCCTTTTGAACCTGGTATGCTCCCCTTGACAATAATAAGATTATTCTCAAGATCTATCGCCGCAACTTTCAGGTTCTGCACCGTAACCGTTTCATCACCCATATGTCCAGCCATCTTCTTATTCTTGAACACACGGCCCGGAGATTGGTTCTGACCTATGGAGCCGGGGGAACGGTGAATCCGATGGGCACCATGGCTCGCATTACCTCCCGCAAAACCCCAACGCTTCATCACACCCGCAAAACCCTTCCCCACACCCTTCCCGGTCACATCCACCAAACCATCCACGGGAAACTGCTCTACCGTCAGAGTTTGACCCACAGTCATCCCTCCGGCGTCATCCACACGAAACTCACGCAACACCTTCTTGACCGGCACGTTGGCCTTGGCAAATATACCGCGTACAGGCTTACTGAGCCGCGACGGCTTACAATCCTCAAAACCAAGTTGGACCGCGCTGTACCCGTCCTTCCCCACATCCTTCACCGCGACCACAGGACAAGGTCCAGCCTTGATCAACGTCACCGGCTGCGACTGCCCCTCCTCAGTGAAAATACGGGTCATGCCAATCTTTCGGCCAATCAATCCCGGGGCCATAAGCTCAATCCTTTCTTCTTTCTTGCCGTCAAACACAGAATCCAGGCAGCACTATTAAAGCTTGATTTCAACATTCACACCCGCTGCCAAATCCAGCTTCATCAGCGCATCCACCGTCTGCGGAGTTGGGTTGACAATGTCGATCAAACGTTTGTGCGTCCGAATCTCAAACTGCTCCCGCGACTTTTTGTCCACATGCGGCGACCGGAGCACAGTATACCGATTAATCTTGGTCGGCAGAGGTATGGGTCCACGAATCTCCGCCCCTGTCCTCCTGGCCGTCTGCACAATCTCACCTGTGGACTGATCCAGGATTCTATGGTCAAAAGCTTTCAATCTTATGCGTATCTTCTGGTTTTCCATCCTATGCACCTTTAACCAATTCTTCCCAAAGTCCACCCGCAGCAGCCCAAGCGATCATTGAAGCACTTCACTCACGACTCCCGCACCAACCGTCCGGCCACCCTCCCGGATAGCAAACCTCAACCCCTTTTCCATGGCTATGGGGGCAATCATCTCAACCTCCAATGTCACATGGTCTCCGGGCATCACCATTTCAATACCCTCAGGCAACTTGAGTATCCCCGTCACATCGGTCGTCCGAAAATAAAACTGCGGCCGATAATTGGAAAAAAACGGGGTATGCCTACCACCCTCTTCCTTCGTCAGGATGTAACACTCTGCCTTGTACCGAGTGTGCGGCGTGATGGAATTCGGGGCCGCCAACACCTGGCCTCGCTCCACGTCCTCACGCTTCGTCCCTCGAAGCAACACCCCAACATTGTCACCCGCCTGCCCCTGATCCAGCAGCTTACGGAACATCTCCACACCGGTACAAGTCGTTGTCTGGGTATCTTTGAGGCCCACGATGGCCACCGTATCCCCGACATTAACCACACCGCGCTCAATGCGCCCTGTCACCACCGTGCCACGACCAGAAATGGTAAACACATCTTCGATGGGCATCAAAAACTTTCCATCCAACGGCCGATCCGGCTGCGGGATATAGGCATCAACCTCCTCAAGGAGCTTGATGATGGAGCCATGCCCCATCTCGCTTTCATCCTCTTCCAACGCCTTCAGTGCCGATCCCACCACAATCGGGATGTCATCCCCGGGAAACTCATACTGACTCAACAACTCCCGAACCTCCAACTCCACCAACTCCAAAAGCTCAGGATCATCCACCTGGTCAACCTTGTTCAGGTACACCACCAGTGCAGGAACCCCCACCTGCCGCGCCAGCAAGATATGCTCACGCGTTTGCGGCATCGGCCCATCTGCAGCGGAAACAACCAGTATAGCACCATCCATCTGTGCTGCGCCAGTGATCATGTTTTTTATATAATCGGCATGACCCGGGCAATCCACATGCGCATAATGCCGCGCTTGCGTCTCATATTCCACATGCGCCGTCGAAATCGTAATGCCCCGTTCCTTCTCCTCGGGAGACGAATCGATCTGATCGTAGGCCATGAACTTCGCGCCACCCTTCTTGGCCAATGTCTTGGTGATCGCCGCCGTCAACGTCGTCTTGCCATGATCCACATGACCGATCGTCCCTATGTTCACATGCGGCTTGGTACGCTCAAACTTCTCTTTGGCCATCGCGTTTCCCCCTCAACCCTTGACCTTCGCAACAATCTCGTCGGCAATTCCTTCAGGCACCTGCTCATAGTGATGAAATTCCATGGTGAATGTCGCCCTCCCCTGGGTCATGGACCTCAGGTCGGTGGCATACCCGAACATGTTGGCCAAGGGCACCATGGCTTGAACCGCCTGGTGTCCCGCGACACTTTCCATCCCCTGAATCTGCCCGCGCCGTGAGTTCAAATTCCCGATGACATCTCCCATATAATCCTCGGGAACTTCCACCTCGACAAACATCACAGGTTCCAACAACACCGGTGACGCCTTCCGGCATCCATCCTTGTAGGCCATCGAACCCGCTACCTTGAAGGCCATTTCGGATGAGTCCACCTCATGATAGGAACCATCGAACAGGGTAACCCGAAAATCAACCATCGGATAACCCGCTCGCACGCCACTGACCATGGCCTCCACAATACCCTTTTCCACTGCGGGTATGTATTCGCGCGGCACGATCCCACCCTTGATAGCATCCACAAATTCAAAACCCTCGCCAGGCTTCAACGGCTCAAGTTTGATCCACACATGCCCAAACTGACCCCGGCCACCCGACTGGCGCACAAAACGCCCTTCCTGCTCCACCGACTTCGTGATGGTTTCCCGATACGCAACCTGCGGCTTACCTACGTTGGCCTCAACCTTGAATTCCCTGAACATCCGATCCACCAGAATTTCCAGGTGCAACTCACCCATACCGGAAATAATCGTCTGGTTGGTCTCGTGATCCACCTCAACGCGAAACGAAGGATCCTCCATGGCCAATCGGCCAAGGGCCACACCCATTTTCTCCTGGTCCGCCTTGGTTTTAGGCTCAATGGCGATGGCAATCACCGGCTCAGGGAACGTCATCCTTTCCAAAATGATCGAATCTTTTTCCGCACACAGGGTATCCCCCGTGGTCGTATACTTCAAACCAACCGCAGCCGCAATGTCGCCCGTCCTTACTTCCTTGATGTCCTCACGCTTGTTGGCGTGCATCAACATAAGGCGACCAATGCGTTCTCTCTTGTCCTTGCCGGAGTTATAAGTATACGACCCCGATTCCAGAACCCCCGAGTAAACCCTGAAAAAGGTCAGCGAACCCACAAACGGATCCGACATGATCTTGAAGGCCAGTGCCGAAAATGGTTCCGCATCTCCATGCTGCCGAGTCATCTTCTCACCCGTCGAAGTCATCTCACCTTCCACCGGCGGAGTGTCCACCGGAGCGGGAAAATAAGACACTACCGCATCAAGCAAGGGCTGAACACCCTTGTTCTTGAAGGCCGATCCACACAGAACCGGCACAAAGGCACTCGCCAGCACACCCTTGCGTATACAAGCGCGGAAATCTTCCTCCGCAATTTCTTCCCCTTCAAGATATTTTTCCATCAGGGCGTCATCCATCTCCAACGCCCCCTCCAACAACCGCTCCCGATAGCTCTCCACTTCTTCCATCATCTCTGCGGGCGGCTCGGTAACCTCATACTTGGCACCCAGGGTATCATCCTGAAAAATCAGGGCCTTCCGGGTCACCAAGTCCACCATCCCCACAAACTTTTCTTCCTCACCGATGGGCAACTGCAACGGCAACGGCTTGGCCTTCAACCGATCCTCCATCATCTTGAGGACGCGCTTGAAGTTCGCTCCCATTCGGTCCATCTTGTTGACAAAAGCCAGCCTGGGAACCTTGTACCTGTCCGCTTGACGCCAAACAGTCTCGGACTGGGGCTGCACACCGCCCACCGAACAAAAAACCGCCACCGCACCGTCCAAAACCCTCAGGGAACGTTCCACTTCAATGGTAAAATCCACATGCCCAGGGGTGTCAATGATGTTGACCCGATGATCCTGCCAAAAACAGGTGGTCGCCGCCGAAGTGATGGTGATCCCACGCTCCTGCTCCTGGGCCATCCAATCCATCGTCGCCGTCCCATCATGGACTTCACCCAGCTTGTGGGATTTTCCAGTATAGTAAAGAATTCGCTCCGTAACCGTAGTCTTACCCGCATCAATATGCGCCATGATGCCGATGTTGCGAACCCTGTTCAGTGGTATTTCCCTTGCCACATTCTTCCCCTGAATCTTTAGCGGACTTCAATCCTGTTCCCGGTTTCTTCCAACCACCATCACCAACGATAGTGGGCAAACACCTTGTTGGCCTCAGCCATGCGGTGGGTATCGTCCTTCTTTTTCATCGTCGCACCACGGCTGTTGGCCGCATCCATCAGTTCCGCCGCCAGCCTTTCCACCATGGTCTTTTCGCTCCGTTGCCGGGCAAAGGTAACCAGCCAGCGAATCGCCAATGCCTGCCTGCGACTAGGACGAACCTCCACCGGAACCTGGTAGGTCGCACCACCCACCCTGCGGGAGCGAACCTCCACCGAAGGCCGGACATTATCTATGGCATTCTTGAATATCTGCATCGGTTCATCGTGACCCTTGGTCTTGATGACGTTCAACGCACCGTAAAAAAGCCTCTCTGCAAGAGCCTTCTTTCCATCCCGCATCAAACAGTTCATAAACTTCGTAACCAAGGTGTCCCCGTAAACCGGGTCACCGAGAACTTCGCGCTTGGGTACTTCGCGGCGCCTGGGCATACCGACCAACTCCTTGAAATTAAAAAAGACCAGATTCGCCAGACTTCAGACGTCCTGGTCTCGGGCACAATCCACGCAACACCAATCTATTTGGGCCTCTTTGAACCATACTTGGAACGGCCCTGCCTGCGATTCTGCACTCCCTGGGTATCAAGACTCCCACGGATGATATGATAACGAACCCCAGGCAGATCCTTGACACGACCACCACGCACCAGAACCACCGAATGCTCCTGAAGATTGTGGCTTTCCCCCGGAATGTAGACCGTCACCTCATGTCCATTGGTCAAGCGAACGCGAGCCACCTTGCGCAACGCTGAGTTCGGCTTTTTGGGTGTCGTCGTGTACACGCGGGTACAAACACCGCGACGTTGCGGACACGCCTCCATTGCCGGAACGTTGGTTTTTTTCTTCTGAGCCTTACGTCCATGACGGACCAGTTGGTTGAATGTCGGCATCGATCAATTAACTCCAAGGTCGCGCTGGACCATCTGTGAACCTACCTGTTTCAAAAAAGCCCCTCATACTAACCTGAAAATTGCCGGTGTCAAGTGTTTCGTAGAACATTTTTTCATCACACATTCCACCGGTCCCACCAGCACCAAAAAACATGACTCCCTCACGCCGATCCAAGCAGGATCCAACTCAGAAAACACCTGCGTAAACCACCCCCCCCCGATTTTGACCGCCACCGCCCCCAAACGCCACCGCAGACAATCCCTACGCCCGAATCCAACGCAACAAACAATCTGCACCTTCGCAAACGCAAACTTGAAGCCACGCTTCATTATCTAAGCGATGCCACCCCTTAACATATCGATGGCTCCACGAATCACTTCCTTGTTTTCCTCATGAAAGGCATCGACACGCCGCTTTAACTCCGAGCAATCCATATCCACAGATTTATTCCCGGCATATGGGTGCAAAGATTTCTCCAGCCCCCCACCCTTCAGGCCGCCCTTATTGATGCAAAACGATTTGACCACTTTTTTTTCCATTTCCGTACTCCTCAACCCTCAACGACCTGGGATGAAGCGGCTTCGATCACCATGCTCACGGCATTCTCCGAATAGGCCCTGTATCTAAGGCCTACTATCAGGTCGTGGTAGATCCTCGTCGACGAAAATTTCACAACCTGTTGAACTCCGTTACTGGCAATCGCACATCCAACCGCGACTGCGATAATCTCATTGACAAACAATCCACTTCCATCATCGTCATCGCCATCATTTCGCCCAAGAAGCTCAACGTTAATAACACACGTAACCCCAAGCTCGGCATACTACAGCAACTCCGAAGCAGAAAGAAACCTGAAAGGCTTCAGTTTCCTGATCCAGAAAGCAAACGCCCCCGCTACTTTCAGACAATTCGGATCTCTGACCCCATCAATGAGATTGAGCGACTTAATTGCCTTATGTGTTTGAATACAACAATCATGGAAAATTTTAAAATCACATATAATAGTCCTATTGAGTAGATCTGCCGTCCTCTCCACTTCAGACTCTATGGCCTCATAAGCCGCCATGTAGTCCAGAATAGAATCCGACAAAAAAACACAATCAGCCATTATTTTCGCTCACAAGAAATCGCCGATGCCTCCGCAACTCATCCGCATGGATTCATCACACGGCACCACGCATGCCCCAACCCTCAGCTTCCCGTCGCCAGCATCTCAGGCTCCTCCATCTTCGCACCCCTGGTCAACACTTCCTTGGCCCTCCCTGTCCCCGCAGGGACCAACCGGCCCACAATCACATTCTCTTTCAGCCCTGTCAACGTATCCACCCGACCCGAAATCGTCGCCTCGGTCAATACTCGGGTCGTCTCCTGGAACGAAGCCGCCGAAATAAACGACGGTGTGGACAACGACGCCTTGGTAATGCCCAGCAACAACGGCGTCGCCGTCGCCGGCGTCCCACCACGTTTGCGGACACGCTGATTCTCCACATCAAACGCCATTCTCTCCACAGCCTCCCCAACCACAAAGGTCGTATCGCCCGTGGAACGAATGGATACCTTCTGCAACATCTGCCGCACGATCACTTCAATGTGCTTGTCGTTAATCTTCACACCCTGCAACCGGTAAACCTCCTGGATTTCATTCACCATGAAGCGACACAACGCCTCAAGTCCCAACACTTTGAGGATGTCCTGCGGCACCAGCGCACCCTCCATCAAAGGCTCACCGCGACGCACATAGTCGCCATCGTTGACCGCCAACTGCTTGCCTTTGGGAATCAAATACTCTTTGGCCGCCCCGTCCTCCGGAGTCACAACGATCCGCCTCTTGCCCTTCAAATCCTTGCCAAAGGTGACGACACCATCATTCTCGCAAATAATGGCAAATTCCTTGGGTTTGCGCGCCTCGAACAATTCCACCACGCGCGGCAAACCACCCGTAATATCACGCGTCTTGGAAATCTGCCGCGGCATCTTGGCAATAATATCCCCCGCTTTGACGTGCTCACCTTCCCGGGTGACAATCACCGCCCCCACCGGAAGATAATACTGCACATCGGAACCATTCGCCGAAACCAATGCCTCACCCGTCTCCGGATTCAACAGGGCCAACCTTGGCCTCATGTCGGTCTTGCGACCCTGGCTCTTCCATTCCATAACCTCCAACGAAGTCAAACCCGTCGTCTCGTCCATGACCTCGCGCAACGTCACCCCTTCCTGGAGGTCGCCAAACCTGACCTGACCTTCCATTTCAGTGATGATCGGAGAAGCAAACGGATCCCATTCCGCCAACTTGCGCTTGGCCTCGATCACACCACCATCCGGAACCGTCAACCGGGACCCATAAGGGGCACGATAACGTTCCCTTTCACGACCATGCTCCAACTTTTCGTCGCCACTACCGTCTTCCACATGTCTCGGTTCATGAATGGAAATCTCGCCGTTACGCGACAAAACCACATTCTGCCCGTTGCGGTCCACCACCGTGATCAATCCATGGTAGCGAACCATACCCCCTTTCACCGACTCAATGGTGGACTGCTCCACCGTTCGGGAGGCGGTACCACCGATGTGAAACGTGCGCATGGTCAACTGCGTCCCCGGCTCACCAATGGATTGGGCCGCAATCACTCCCACAGCCTCCCCAATGGCCACCGGCGTTCCGCGAGCCAAATCCCTTCCATAACACTTGATACACACCCCGCGTTTGGTCGCGCAGGTCAGTGGTGAGCGTATAACCACCGTTTCAATGTTGGACTGCTCAATGCGGGCGACAATGTCCTCGTCCATAATCTGGCCTGCCTTGGCCATCAACGTATCGGTCACCGGATCCACCACATCCGCCACCGGCACCCGCCCGAGAATACGATCACCCAACGATTCAACCACATCGTTACCCTCAAGAAGGGCCGAGGCGGTCAAACCTTCATCGGTGCCACAATCGATCTCCCGGACAATACAATCCTGGGCAACGTCAACCAGACGCCGGGTCAAATACCCCGAGTTGGCCGTCTTCAACGCCGTGTCCGCCAACCCCTTACGCGCCCCGTGCGTAGAGATGAAATACTGCAACACCGTCAACCCTTCACGAAAATTGGCGGTAATGGGAGCTTCGATGATCTCCCCCGATGGCTTGGCCATGAGACCACGCATCCCCGCCAACTGCCGCATCTGCGCCGCCGACCCCCTGGCTCCCGAATTGGCCATCATAAAAATGGAGTTGAAAGAGGGCTGCTCCACACTCTTTCCACTCGCATCCATCACCTCTTCCGTCGAAATGGCACGCATCATCTCCTCAGCGACTCGCTCCGTACACTGTGACCAAATGTCTACCACCTTGTTGTATTTCTCCCCCTCAGTGATCAACCCATCGGTATACTGCTGCTCGATTTCCTTGACCTTGTTCTGGGATTCATCCACCAAACCCTTCTTCGAGTCGGGAATGACCAGATCATCCTTGCCAAACGAAATCCCCGCCTTGGCGGCCATGGCAAAGCCAACATTCATCAAACGATCCGCAAAAATACACGTCTCTTTCGTACCACACAGACGGTATACCTGATCGATCAAACCCGCCACATCCTTCTTGGTCTGCAAACGGTTGATCTTGGAAAACGGCAAGTCCGCCGGCAAAATCTCCGTCAACAAAATGCGCCCCACCGTCGTCGACACCCGCTCTCCACGAAAACGACAGACAATGCGCGCATGCAAATCCAAAACCCCCGAATCATAGGCCTGACGCACCTCCAGCGGCGAGGAAAACACCATCCCCTCCCCCCGGACGTTAACCCTCTCGGAGGTCATATAATACAACCCCAAAATAATGTCCTGGGTCGGGACAATGATCGGTTTTCCGTTGGCCGGCGACAGAATGTTGTTGGTGGACATCATCAACACCCTGGCCTCAATCTGCGCCTCCACCGACAACGGTACATGCACCGCCATCTGGTCGCCGTCAAAATCGGCGTTGAACGCCGTACATACCAACGGGTGCAACTGAATCGCCTTGCCTTCGATCAACTTAGGCTCGAAAGCCTGAATCCCCAACCGATGCAGCGTCGGTGCCCGATTGAGAAGCACCGGATGCTCCCGAATGACCTCCTCCAGAATATCCCATACCTCGGGACGCTCCTTCTCCACCATCCGTTTGGCAGCCTTGATGGTCGTTGATAACCCCTTCTCTTCCAACCGGTTGTAAATAAACGGTTTAAAAAGCTCCAACGCCATTTTTTTCGGCAACCCGCACTCGTGCAACTTAAGCTCAGGACCCACCACAATCACCGAACGCCCCGAATAATCGACGCGCTTACCCAACAGATTCAAACGAAACCGCCCCTGTTTGCCCTTGAGCATTTCCGAAAGCGATTTCAACGGCCTCTTGTTGGTGCCGGTAATCACCCGGCCGCGCCGACCATTATCGAACAACGCATCAACGCTTTCCTGCAACATCCTTTTCTCATTGCGAATGATGATGTCCGGGGCACGCAGCTCATGCAGACGCTTTAAACGATTGTTGCGATTGATGACCCGACGGTACAGATCATTCAAATCCGAGGTCGCAAAACGCCCACCATCCAACGGCACCAACGGCCTGAGTTCCGGCGGTATCACCGGAATCACCTCCAAAACCATCCACTCCGGACGATTCCCCGATTCCTGAAACGCCTCCAGGGTGTGCAGACGCTTGACAATCTTCTTGCGCCGCGCCTCGGAACTGGTGGACGACAACTCCTCCCGCAATGTCTCTATCTGCCCGGGTATGTTCATCCCCGACAGCATCTCCCGGATCGCCTCGGCACCAATCCCCGCCTTGAATTCGTCGCCAAATTCCTCCTGCAACTGATGATAGCGATCCTCCGTCAATAACTCACCTTTCTTCAGCGGGGTCATCCCCCCCTCAAGAATGACAAAATTTTCAAAATATAAAACCCGCTCCAAATCCTTCAAGGTCATGTCCAGCAAAAGACCAATCCGGCTCGGTAAAGACTTTAAAAACCATATGTGCGCCACCGGCGAGGCCAACTCAATATGCCCAACCCGCTCCCGCCTGACCTTCGACTGAATAACCTCCACACCACACTTTTCACAAACCACACCACGGTGCTTCAACCGCTTGTACTTGCCGCACAAACATTCATAATCCTTCACCGGACCAAAAATCTTGGCGCAAAAAAGCCCGTCACGTTCCGGCTTGAAGGTTCTGTAATTGATCGTCTCCGGCTTGCGAACCTCGCCATAGGACCAAGCGCGAATCTTCTCCGGAGAGGCTATGGAGATGCGTATACCATCAAAATTTTGCCCCAGGCTCGGGCGCGAAAAAATCTTGAATATGTTCTGCTGTGGATTTTGACTCACATCAAAGCTCCCCAATGATCCAATATGATCAGCCAGAAAGTCGCAACAAACAAACACAACCCTCCGTACTACCGCTTTTATCCCGCCATGCGCAACAGACCGGAGACAGCCCCCCAACAAGAAGGGAACACAAACAACACCTCACCCCAACCCAAACGCATCAACCGCCTGATTCATGCAAGCACCATTGGCCCCCATCACTAATAAGACACCCTTCGCCTCAATCCTCTGACCCGTCATCACCCCCGCCACCGGCCCGGCACCCCAAAGCACCAACCCACTTTCAAGTATCAAGCCCCGGCGGAACGCGGCAACACAACTCATTCGGATGGCTTCAACTCCACATCCAAGGCCAACGACTGCAATTCCTTGATCAAAACATTGAATGATTCAGGGATGCCCGCCTCGAATGTGTCATCACCCTTGACGATGGCTTCATAGATCTTGGTTCGACCTGCCACATCGTCCGATTTGACCGTCAACATTTCCTGCAACGTATACGCCGCACCATAGGCCTCAAGCGCCCAAACTTCCATTTCACCAAACCGCTGACCACCAAACTGGGCCTTGCCACCCAACGGCTGCTGCGTCACCAACGAATACGGTCCAATGGAACGAGCATGAATCTTGTCGTCCACCAGATGGTGCAGTTTTAACATGTAAATGTAACCAACAGTCACAGGCCGGTCAAAATATTCACCCGTGCGGCCATCGATCAGGCGCACCTGCCCCGACTCGGGCAAACCCGCCATTTTCAGCCATTTGACAATCTCGCTTTCCGTCGCCCCGTCAAAAACCGGAGAGGCCACCGGAACCCCATGGCGCAAATTCTCCCCCATGGTAAACAGATCATCATCGGTCAGTTCGCTGATGTCATCCTTCTCCTTGTGACCATCAAAAACCCTTCCCATAAACTCCCGCATCGGAGCCGCTTCAGCGGTTCTCTCATACTGGTCCATGATCTCCCCGATTTTCCGCCCCATGCCCTTGGCGGCCCAGCCCAGATGAGTCTCCAGAATCTGCCCCACATTCATACGCGAAGGCACACCCAACGGATTCAAAACAATGTCCACCGGTGTACCATCTTCAAGGTGCGGCATATCCTCGATAGGATTGATCTTGGAGATCACACCCTTGTTGCCGTGCCGCCCCGCCATTTTGTCACCGGGTTGCAGTTTACGCTTCACCGCAATGTAAACCTTCACCATCTTCAACCCACCGGGGGGAAGATCATCTCCACGCTCCAGTTTTTCCACCTTGCCATCAAAACGCTTCTGCAACTGATTGGCAACCTTCTCCACATGGCTGCGTATCCCCTCAATCTGCTGCGTCAGGGCATCGTCTTCAAGGACCAAGCTGTCCCATTTCTTCGGACCCATCCGATCCAAATGCTCTTCCGTCAGGGCAGTCCCAGGGACAAATCCACTTCCGCCACGGATCGTCTTGCCAACAAGCATGGTACGTATCCGGGCGTCGGCATCCTTTTCGATGATCCGCCGCTCCGCAACCATATCCTTGCGCAACCGGGCAATCTCATCCTGGTCGATCAGCTTGGCCCGTTCATCCTTCTCCAACCCCCTCCGGGAAAACACCCGAACATCCACAACGGTCCCCGATACCCCCGGCGGCAACCGCAAAGAGGTATCCCGAACATCCGAAGCCTTTTCGCCAAAAATGGCGCGCAACAGCTTTTCCTCCGGAGTCAGCTGCGTCTCACCCTTGGGGGTGACCTTACCCACCAAAATGTCCCCGGCCTTGACCTCGGCCCCGACATAGATAATCCCGGAATCATCCAGATTCCTCAGCGCATCTTCACCAACGTTGGGCATATCCCGGGTAATTTCCTCGGCACCCAACTTGGTGTCCCGCGCCATCACCTCAAACTCATCGATGTGAATCGATGTAAAAATATCATCCTGAACCAACCGCTCCGAGATCAAAATCGAGTCTTCAAAGTTGTAACCGTTCCAAGGCATGAACGCCACCAGGACGTTGCGCCCGAGGGCCAACTCACCCCACTCGGTACTGGGACCATCGGCTATGATGTCCCCCTTGTTCACCCTCTCACCCGCCCGCACCAACGGCGTCTGGTTGATGCAGGTATTCTGGTTGGAGCGGGAAAACTTGATCAGGTTGTAAATATCCACACCCGGTTCCGTGGAACCCGGCTCTTCATCCGCCTTCACGACGATACGCGAAGCTTCCACCTCTTCCACCACCCCCGTGCGGCGACACACAATCGTCACCCCGGAATCCCGCGCCACAACCCCCTCCATCCCCGTACCCACCAGGGGGGCATCGGTCTTGATCAATGGCACCGCCTGCCTCTGCATGTTGGATCCCATCAAGGCGCGGTTGGCGTCATCATTCTCCAGGAAGGGGATCAAGGCTGCGGCAACCGACACAATCTGCTTCGGTGAAACGTCCATGTACTGGATCCGGTCCGGACCCGCTGCCGAAAACTCAAGCTTGTGCCGACACTGAATCAACTCTCCCATGAAATTCCCGCCGGCGTCCAACGCCGCATTCGCCTGGGCAATGACAAAGTTTTCTTCCTCAATCGCGGAAAGATAGGCAACCTCCCCCTGAACCTTGCCATCCGCCACGCGCCGATAGGGGCTTTCGATGAACCCAAACTCGTTGATCCGCGCATAGGTGGACAAACTGTTGATCAAACCAATATTAGGCCCTTCCGGCGTCTCGATGGGACAGATGCGTCCATAATGGGTCGGATGCACGTCGCGCACCTCAAACCCCGCCCGCTCCCGCGTCATCCCACCAGGCCCCAATGCCGACAGCCGCCGTTTGTGGGTTATTTCCGACAAAGGATTGGTCTGATCCATAAACTGGGACAATTGCGACGAACCAAAAAACTCACGAATCACCGCAGAAAAAGGCTTGGAATTCATGATGTCGTGCGGCATCAAACTCTCCGTCTCCGCCGACGACATACGCTCCCGGATCGCCCTCTCCATCCGCACCAGTCCAATCCTCACCTGGTTTTCCAACAACTCCCCCACCGAGCGAACCCGGCGATTGCCCAGATGATCGATGTCGTCCACCCGACCATGCCCATCCTTCAACTTCAACAACACATCCACCACGCTCAGAATGTCATCCTTGCGCAATACCCGGATCTCCAACGGACAGTCCACATTCAACCTTTTGTTCATCTTCATTCGGCCCACCGACGACAAATCGTAGCGGTCCGAATTGAAGAACAGATTGTTGAACAGATTGGTGGCAGCATCCACCGTGGGGGGCTCCCCGGGACGCATCATCCGATAAATGTCAATCAACGCCTCTTCGGGTGTCTGATTCTTGTCGATATTCAGTGTGGCAACCAAATAGGAGCCAATATTGACCTGGTCGATATAAAGAACCTCGATGGTGGTCAGCCCGGCATGATCAATCTCCAATATCACATTTTCCGAGATTTCCTTGCCCGCCTCCAGCAACAAACGCCCTTCCCTGTCCTTCAGATCAGCCACGACATGCCGACCCACAAGATCCTCGGCAGGAACCTGAATCCACTCCAGCCCAAGCTCCTTGATCTTGCGCACCGCACGCGCCGTCACCTTGCGCTTGGGTTTGACAAGCTCCTCACCATTATGGGGATCCACAATGGCAAAATTGGGCCGGCTGCCGATCAATCGATCCGCATCCAACCGCTTTTCCCAGATCACTCCCGTCTTACGGTAGGTTTCACGATCATAATACCGCGCCAATATCTCCTCGGAGGTCATCCCCATGGCCCGAAGCAGGGTGGTCACAGGGAGCTTGCGCCGCCGATCAATCCGGGCAAACAGATAATCCTTGGGATCGAATTCAAAATCGAGCCACGAACCACGATAAGGAATAATCCGGGCAGAAAAAAGAAACTTGCCCGAACTGTGGGATTTGCCTTTGTCATGGTCAAAAAAGACACCCGGCGACCGATGCATCTGGGAAACAATAACACGCTCCGTCCCGTTGACGATAAACGTCCCCGTCGGCGTCATCAGGGGCATTTCCCCCAAATACACGTCCTGTTCCTTAACCTCCTGAACCGTCGTCGCCCCAGTATCGGGATTCTCCTCCCAAATGATCAGGCGAAAAACCACCTTCAAAGGGGCCGAAAAAGTCATTCCCCTCTGGAGACACTCCTCCATGTCATACTTAGGCTCCCCCAGAGTATAACTGACATACTCCAGGCTGATGGTTCCAGCATAATCCTGAATCGGCAATACCGACTTAAACACCCCATGCAAACCCATGTCCCTGCGTTCCTCCAGAGGGGTATCCTCCTGCAGAAACCGCGCAAAGGATTGCTTCTGGATGGCAATCAGATTGGGGATGTCGATAATGGTCGGGATCTGGCCAAAATTTTTCCGGAGCCGTTTTTTTTCTGTGAAGGTAAGGGCCATCGGATCTCCTCGGACTTCGCGTTAAGGAGGCTGTTCTCAACCGCATCCTGGGGATGACGGACGTAGAAACCTGCCAGCTATCGGCGTTCCCATTGGGCATTTGCCTGTGCCGGCAGCCGCCCAGGACGCGAATGGTTCAACCATTCGCACCCCAGGACGGCTTCGACCGATTCGTCGTTCAATAAAAACCGAACCGTAATCAGGCTACTTGATTTCCACCTTGGCTCCAGCTTCCTCAAGCTCCTTGCGAAACTTCTCGGCATCATCCTTGGACACAGCTTCCTTGACAGGCTTGGGCGCACCCTCCACCAAATCCTTGGCCTCCTTCAGACCCAGGCCGGTAATGGTCCGCACCGCCTTGATGACATGAATTTTCTTGTCGCCGGCATCAACGAGGATAACATCAAACTCCGTTTTTTCTTCCACCGCCGCTGCACCACCACCGTCAGAAGCCACCGCAGCCACCGCAACCGCCGCCGGTGCCGCCGCCGACACGCCAAACTTTTCCTCCAAAGCCTTGACCAGATCGGCCAGCTCAAGAACGGTCATGCTTTCAATCGCTGAAATCAACTCATTCTTCGACATACCCATGGATTGTTTCCCTCCAGATGACTCTTAAATAAGGCCCGTGGCCTGAATTTATTGGTTACGCTTAAAGACTTCAAGCTGCCGCTTCCCTGGACTTGCGGATTTGATCCAACACCCGCACCAGACCCGCCGGCACCGCCGCCAGCACCCCGACAAAATTTTGAATCGGACCGTTCATCGTGCCCAGAAGCTTGGCAATCAAAACTTCCCGCGACGGCATGGTGGCAAGCTTGATGACACTCTTGTCGTCCAAAACCTGGCCGTTCATCACGGCACCCCGGATCTCCAGCGTCGGGAAGTCCTTGACAAAACCAGCCAGCACCTTAGCAGGGGCGACAGGATCGACCGAGAACGCCAAACCCGTCGGGCCACTCAACAGTCCCGACAAATTTTCAAACGCCGTCCCCGTCGCCGCACGCTTGGCCAACGTGTTCTTGACTACCCGATACTGACAGCCGCTGTCGTGCATCCTTTTGCGCAACGCCCCCATCTGGGACACCGTAAGCCCCCGGTAGTGCGTCGCCACGACAATGGCCGACCGCTCCATGACCTGTCGTACCTCGTTTATGATGACTTCCTTCTCATTTTGTTTCACCCAATAACCCTCCTTTCGATCTTCACCGCCGGTTCACCCCCATCGCAGACCTCCAATCCCGGCCAACGAAAAAAGCAACCCCCGGCCAACGCGAAACCAGTCGGTCAATACCGACCAACAACGTCCATACCAAAAGAAGTGCTTGGATTGCGTAATCCCTTGGTCTCGGCGGGCCAGGCTTCACCTGATTAAAAGACGGTCACCCAAAAGCCGCCTCACCTGCTGTCATGGACGAAAACTTGCGCACACTCTAAACCGTACCCAGGTCCACCTGAATACCAGGCCCCATCGTCGAACTCAAAGTGACACGCTTCATGTAGGAACCCTTGGCCGATGCCGGACGCAGCTTACGCAACTGATCCACCAGTGCCTTAGCGTTTTCCTCCAACTTGACCGCGTCGAAGGATACCTTGCCGATGCCGGCGTGGATGATCCCCGCCTTCTCCACCCGAAATGCCACCTGACCCGCCTTGATGTCCCCGACAATCTTGGTCACATCAAAGGTCACCGTCCCCAGCTTCGGATTGGGCATCAAGCCCCGCGGACCCAGCACCCGACCCAATCGCCCAACAACACCCATCACGTCGGGACAGGCGACCACCCGATCAAATTCGAGCCAGCCACCCTGAATTTTATCCACCAACTCCTCGGCACCCACATGATCGGCACCAGCGGCAGTCGCTTCCTTGGCTTTTTCGCCCTTGGCAAACACCAACACCCGAACCGTCTTGCCGGTCCCATGGGGCAGAGCCACCGTGCCACGGACCATCTGTTCGGCGTGCCGCGGATCCACAGTCAGGTTGACCGCTATGTCCACGGTCTCGTCAAACTTTACCGTACTGACCTTCTTAAGCAACTCCACCGCTGCGGGGAGGGGATAAGAATCTGTTCGGACCACCTGCTCCCGGATTGCCCGCATCCGTTTTCCACGTTTAGCCATAAACTTATCCCCTGATCAGACCACTTCCAATCCCATGGAACGAGCCGAACCCGCTATGCTGCGCTTGGCCCCTTCGACATCCATCGCATTCATGTCCGTCAACTTTAACCGGGCAATGTCTTCCACCTGTTGCCACGTCACCTTCCCCGCCTTGTCACCACGCCCCGGAGTCGCACTGCCCTTCGCAAGCCCCGCCGCCTTCTTGAGTAAAAAAGCCGCCGGTGGCGTCTTCATGACAAAACTAAAGGTTCGATCCTGATAGACCGATATGACCACAGGCACGGGAGAACCCGGTTCAATCTTCTGGGTCTGCGCGTTAAACGCCTTGCAGAATTCCATGATGTTCAACCCGTGCTGTCCCAAAGCCGGACCCACCGGTGGACTTGGTTTCGCCTGGCCCGCCGCTACCTCCAACTTGATATAGGCCGTTATTTTCTTTGCCATATCGCCATTATCCTCGCTTCAGCTTCCAGCCCCAGTGAACCCCACGGCTTCCCGCCTTGATCCACGCCAGGCACCCGATCCGACCAACCTCATCACGACCACCATAACGCCCTGATGCCCGTTCTTATGAATCTTTCTTAAATCTTTTCCACCTGCACAAAATCAAGCTCAACCGGCGTTGCCCGGCCAAAGATACTTACCGAAACCTTCAACCGCGTCTTATCTTCATCCACCTCTTCCACCACACCGTTGAACGAAACAAACGGCCCATCCGTCACCCGAACATTTTCACCAACAAAAAAGGTCACCTTGGGCTTGGGTTTTTCCATTCCCACTTCCACCTGGCGCAAAATCTTTTCCACATCCTTGTCGGTCAAGGGATAAGGTCGGCCCCCGCCCCCAAGAAAACCACTCACCTTGGGAATGTCGTTGACCATGTGCCAAGTTTTATCGTTCAATTCCATCTTGACCAGCACATAACCGGGGAAAAATTTGCGTTCCGATGTCACCTTCTTCCCCTGGCGCAACTCAACCACATCCTCGGAGGGAATCAGGATTTCATCAAACATCTCCCCAAGCCCGGCCAAACGGACGCGCTCCTCCAAAGCGGACTTGACCCGCTTTTCAAACCCTGAATAGGCGTGAATAACATACCACTTCTTGGCCATTGAAGACTCTTTCGCGGATCGGTCGAATTGCCCCTGATGCCCTGGTGAGAGAATTCTACCGCAAACTCGAACTCCCTACATCGTCAACCGATGATCGATTGAACCGCCAAGGCCAGGATGGCATCCACCATCCAAAGAAATATAGATACCAGGACCACCATCCCAAAAACCACCACCGTCGTCTGCGTGGTGTCTTTCCGCGTCGGCCAGATCACCTTCCTGGCCTCCGATCTGACATCCTGGAGGTAATCCTTAAACTGGGTTGCGCGCCCCATCGATCATGATTCCACTTTTTTGTGACGGCGGCCAACCGACATCGAAACCTTGGAAACTCCCCAAGGATGCCCGCTTGCCGTCGGATTTGAATCCGGATAGTCGTGTCTTGAACCGTTTGGGATTGCCGCCAACAAACGCCGACAAACAACCCCCGCACCGCATCCCGACCATCACCCCCCGCAGTCCCCCACTCAATCGGCGCGAATCACAGCCCTTCAGAACCTCCAAACATGGCAGGACAGGAGGGAATCGAACCCCCAACCCTCGGTTTTGGAGACCGATGCTCTGCCAATTGAGCTACTGTCCTTCGTGCTTCGTACGCCCAAAACCGACGAGCCTACTTGATCTTACCCTCCTTGTGCAGGGTATGCTTGTGACAAAAAGGGCAGAATTTGCGGAAGGCCAATTTGTCGGGGGTGTTGCGCTTGTTCTTGTCGGTCGTGTAGTTGCGCCGCTTGCATTCCTCGCAACAAAGGCTGATCAGGTCTCGCATCAAATGGCTCCAACAATGACTGTCCTCGGTGTAACTTATTGGATAACAACCCTACCGGCAGCCGCTCCCGCCCGCCACCGCAAAACCCCATTGCTCGGGTTTTATTGTAAGACGTCGCTCACCACGCCGGCACCCACGGTCCGCCCACCTTCACGGATGGCGAAACGCAGACCCTTTTCCATGGCGATTGGGGCGATCAGTTCCACCTCCAACGTTACGTTGTCCCCGGGCATGATCATCTCGGTCCCCTCGGGCAACTTCAAGATACCCGTCACGTCGGTGGTCCTGAAATAAAACTGGGGCCGATAGTTGGAGAAAAACGGCGTATGCCGCCCACCCTCCTCCTTGGTCAGGATATAGCACCCCGCCTTGAACCTAGTGTGCGGCGTAATGGAGTTCGGAGCAGCCAACACCTGACCGCGTTCCACATCCTCACGCTTGGTCCCACGCAACAGCACACCCACATTGTCGCCCGCCTGCCCTTGATCCAGCAGTTTGCGGAACATTTCAACCCCCGTGCAGGTGGTGGTCTGGGTATCCTTCAACCCCACAATAGCCACCGTGTCACCCACGTTGACCACACCACGCTCGATACGCCCCGTCACAACAGTCCCGCGACCGGAAATGGTAAACACATCCTCAATGGGCATCAAAAACTTGCCGTCCAATGGCCGGTCGGGCTGGGGAATGTAGGAGTCCACCGCTTCCAGCAGCCTGAGTATGGATCCGTGACCCATCTCGCCACCTTCTTCCTCCAGCGCCTTGAGGGCCGACCCCACAATGATGGGAATATCGTCCCCGGGAAACTCGTACTGACTCAACAGTTCCCGAACCTCCAACTCCACCAGTTCCAACAGTTCCGGGTCATCCACCTGGTCGGCCTTGTTCATGTACACCACCAGTGCCGGCACACCCACCTGTCGGGCCAGCAGGATGTGCTCACGGGTCTGCGGCATCGGGCCATCCGCCGCCGAAACCACCAGTATGGCACCATCCATCTGCGCCGCGCCAGTAATCATGTTTTTGATGTAGTCCGCGTGACCAGGGCAATCGACGTGGGCGTAGTGCCGCGCCGTCGTTTCGTACTCCACATGCGCCGTCGAGATCGTAATCCCGCGCTCCCTCTCCTCAGGAGAAGAATCGATCTGATCATACGCCATGAATTTGGCACCACCTTTCGCCGCCAGCGTCTTCGTGATCGCCGCCGTCAACGTTGTCTTGCCATGATCCACGTGCCCGATGGTCCCGATATTCACATGGGGTTTGGTACGCTCGAATTTTTCCTTGGACATGCGACTTCCTCCTTAGAGAGGCTTCATGATTAATTGCACGAGAACAAAAGTCTCGTTTTCTTCCAACCCGATTAGCCAGATCGATCGGCCAGTTCGATTGGCCAGCTTGATTTGGAGCCCATGATCGGGATTGAACCGATGACCTCTTCCTTACCAAGGAAGTGCTACTGCCACTGAGCTACATGGGCCGACTTTTTCCACCATTCCAACCCGCAACCTTTGCTCCCTGGAGCGGGTAGGGGGAATCGAACCCCCGTGTTCAGCTTGGAAGGCTGACGTTCTACCATTGAACTATACCCGCCGATTGGCGACCCTTTGGCCTGCCACTCGAATCCATCAGGCACCCGGCTAGGCACCCAGCCAGACACCGACGGCACAGCCGAGTCTCCCTCCCTGCCCCAATGAACCTTATGGTGGAGGGGGAAGGATTTGAACCTTCGAAGGCTGAGCCGGCAGATTTACAGTCTGCTCCCTTTGACCGCTCGGGAACCCCTCCAAAATGAACCCGGGATGTTGAACCTTCCCCCCCCCTATTGTCAAGAACTTTCGTCCACCCCATCCATTTTTTCTCTGCCAACCCCCTCCAGTATCGTCACCAGACCCATGGATTTCACCGGGTACGGATTGCGGTAGAAATGCCGAACATTGCCATGAAAACAAGCAGTATCCATCGTTCCCATCGCCAAAGATTCCCCCGCAACCTCCAACACCATATGCCCCTCCAACACATGCAGATATTCTTCACTTCCCGGCGGATGCGGCCTCCCTTCGTAATTGCCGCCGGGTACCAGCGAAAAAATCAGCTGCGTTATATGAAATGCGTTCAACGGGGATATGGTTACCGCCCGGTACGCCCGATCCCCCGACTCCACCACCCCCATCGTCGATGCCGGCCAATGCTGTATCTTCCTGTGCGCCGACTCAATCAGCTGGTCCACCGTCATCCCCAACGCACTGGCAATCTTGAATACCACTGCCAAGCTCGGGTTGGCATCATCCCGCTCCACCGTCGCCAACGTCGCCCGCGGTATCCCCGACAAGTCGGCCAATTGTTTTTGCGTCAGCTTCCTTTGCGCCCGTAACGAACGTATACGAATCCCCACCAGATTGGTTATCAATCCGCTTCTCCCTTACCCGTGGCCCCCTTCCATTGTTGTCTTGTCAACAATTTTGACGATATATCATTTTTTTCCCTTGACGCCAACGGAAAAAATCAGTCTAATGCCCACAGGGAAACACAACAGGAGGTTCTTTCAATCGTCCTTCTCCCAGTTTTAATCAAGGATGCGAATTTATCATTGTCATCTTTAAACCAAATTCTAACGCAATGGAGGTTTCTAACATGAGCGTTCTTGTAACCAAGCCAGCCCCAGATTTTACCGCCACCGCCGTCATGCCCGACAACACCTTCAAAGACGATTTTTCACTGTCCAGCTTTAAAGGCAAGTACGTCGTTCTCTTTTTTTATCCCCTCGATTTCACCTTTGTCTGCCCCTCCGAGATCATTGCCTTCGACCACCGCCTCAAGGAGTTCAAAAGCCGCAACGTTGAAGTCATCGGCGTCTCCATTGACTCCCACTTCACCCACCTGGCCTGGAAAAACACCCCGGTCCAAAACGGCGGCATCGGCAATGTCCAGTATCCTCTCGTCGCCGACATTTCCAAAGACATCACCAAAAACTACGACCTTTACTTCGGACCAGGTATCGCTTTGCGGGGTTCCTTCCTCATCGACAAAGCGGGCGTCGTGCGCCATCAGGTGGTCAACGACCTGCCTCTGGGGCGCAACATCGACGAAATGCTGCGCATGGTGGATGCCCTTCAGTTCACCGAAATCCACGGCGATGTCTGCCCCGCCGGCTGGAACAAGGACAAACCCGCCATGAAAGCGTCCATCGACGGAGTAGCCCAATATCTCGCAACCCATTCCAAATCACTCTGAGCCAACACCCCAATTCACCTTGAACAGGAGCACACCATGCCTATCGTCAATCGGTACGTCGATATTTCCACCGTGGACAAGGAAGCCAAAAAAGACTACATCGACCGGCACTCCCCCTTCATCCACTGCGCCACATCCGCCAAAGGGGGAGAAAAATTCCAGGTAACCGTTCGCATGGGCAAAGATTATGCCCATCCCGATGACCCCGACCATTTCATCAAATCCATCCAACTCTACAACGCCACCACCCTCCTGGGCGAAGCCAATTTCACCAGCGGCATGATGGGCGGTGCCGGGGCCAAAGGTAACGCCGAAGTCACCTTCAACATCGTCCCCGCCACCGGCAAACTGACCTTGACCGCCATGTCCTACTGCACCAAACACGGACTCTGGGAATGCGATCCCGTAACGATCAACGTCGCTTGATTCAATCTCCAGGCCGCAGGGTGCCCTTTTCGATCCTGCGGCCCCCCCTCTTCATCCCTTGAACAACCGCCGTTGCCTGAAGCGATAAATTCTGATGAATCTGGCTACCTATGATTCTGGTTTGTGCCGTCTATAGGCATTTGTTGCTGCCAATCCTCAATCTGCAATCCCGGGATCCGGGAAAACTCGCGTGTGTTGTGGGTAATCAGGGTGATTCTATACGCCAAGACTACGGCGGCAATCAGCAGATCATTGGGACCAATGGGCGTTCCTAAACGTGCAAGGATGGCACGGATTTCCCCATAGTGTCGCGCTGCATGATCGTCGAATGGCAGACTGGGCATGGTGATGAAAAGGTCTCGCAGAACAGCCAAGTTTGCCTGCGGTCTGTCGCTCTTGAATGCGCCGTACCACAATTCCGCTTTCACGGGCGCACAAAGACTCAATCGCTCCCATCCAACTGTTTGGATGTGGGCCAGAATCGTGGAGTGCCGCTTCAGCAAGCCGATGCAAACGTTGGTGTCAAGGAGATAGTCAACCATCACAACGGATCCCGTTCCTGGAGTGATCCTTCGTCCTCAATGTTCGGAAAGTCTGGGATTGCTCCAGCAAAACGATCAAGAAATTCCTTTGTTGTCATAGGGCGTTCCCGGTCGTCGTCTTGTTGTTGCTGTCCCAGTTTCATTTCCAGATAACCGATGAAATCCAACACTTCCACTGCCTTCTCTGCGGGTAATTGCCGGGCGCGTTCGTAAATTTTCTCGGCTATAGCCATGGGGGTATCTCCTGTGCTGGTTCAGCGGAAATCCGACAAAAGGCCATCGCGGATAAGCCACTTTATCTGTCTTTTTTTAACGCATTAATGTAACGAAGGCTGCGTCTTTTCAGGCATGGTGGGTCTACCCTCCAACGGGGGAAGGACAAGAAGACTTTCACCCCTCGCCCTAACCATTGGCTCGGTGAGTCCAACCAGGATTATCTCTATGACGGTTTGCTCGCCAGCAAATGCCCGCCTCCGTTTTACCCGGTAGCGAAACCTTCCTCCGTATTGATCGAAATGTCAATAGGTTTCATATTGTTGGACTGATTGTCTCCCTCGCTCAGTTGACTTGATCCCTTTGCCTTCCGGCATTTCTGAACCTCAGTCAGTTTACGTTTACGTTCATCAAAAATGAGTTGAGCGCATCCTTCCACTTTGTCCACAGGGGCAATATATCCGATGGCCCCGTACAAAAACGCCTCAAGTCGCACCATTTCAAAAACTGGCACAAACTGTTTCTGCTTCCTGGATAAAATTAAACCAAATCCAGCCTGAAAATATACCTTGAAGCTTGGCATTCCCATGTGTTAAACAAGCGTTCGCACGTATTACACACATTCACTTTGCGAATAATCAACCGCCGTTGCCAAAAGCGGCGATCCGTGTCGTTACCTGCAAGAATTGCATTACAAGTACATGACCTTATATTCCGTTAAAACAGCATCAGATCAACAGAAAAAAATAAGATATAAAAACTGTTTGAACCCGATTGATTATATACCAAGGAAGCGAAGACGGAATGATTAATTATTCACCGAAAATCTTGTGGGGCTGAATGAGTATCACCTTTACCTTCCAAGTCGTGTTTTCCTTCCTGTTTCGCGTCCTTCTGGCCATTAGTGCTTTGGTACTTTTGCTGCAGTTGTCCCATGTGGCCGTCAACCAAGGGGTGGCGGATTTGAATGCCCTGGCGGCGAAGATGCGGTTGGAACAGTGGAAGAGCAGGGCATTGCTCCCAAATCAGACGACATGGGAGCTGGCCTGGAATCGGATGCAGACGGCCATGCGTCTGGATGCCAATAATCCCGATCACCATGAAACCATAGCTCGACTGCTGCAATGGCGATTGCAGGGCGGGGATGGTCGGGATGGAGCAATAAAAGAAAAACGGCAACAGGCCCTGATTCATCTCAGGCAAGCCGTCTCACTTCGACCAACCTGGCCCTACGGGTGGGTCAATCTGGCTTTGGCCAAATACCGTCTTGACCAAAGGGATGATGAACTTTATCGCGCCATGGCCAACGCCATCACCACAGGCCCAGAGGAAAGATCCATTCAAATGGCCGTGGCCAAAATGAGTCTCTCCCTGTGGAACAAAGCTCCAAAAGATTTAAAATCTTTGCTTCGTGGCAATATGGAACTTGTTTTTGCCGCAAACAGGGGGGAAGAAATTGTGATCTTTGCCAAAAACAACGCCGAGGAATCCAACCTGCGGTCCATTTGCCCACATATTGGAAAAACAAAGTCTGGCAAAAACTATTGCGGGAGTTAAAGTGGGGATCATCCCCCCGGCGGCCCTGGGTCAGGTTTTGTTTTCGACATTGATAAGGATGGATGTGTGGCCGATGCGCATGATGGCGCAATCGCTCAACGGAATGGAATCGTTGAGGCTGTCGGTCGAATATTGGGAACCACAACCAAACTCGCCCTCCATTTTTCGGATTTGCCACCCGTGAAAACGGCTGTAGCCAATGACGAGATGCTCGTGAAACAACTCATCATCAGGGATGTGCACATATTCTTTTTTCCGACTCGGGCTGTCACAGCCGTTTCCGAAAACAATGACACGCTTTCCTTTTTCCGGATGAATGGTAAGCTTGGGATGGTTGTCGGTTTTGACGATGATTTCCAACCGCTCGTCGCTACCCAGAAAAATGGCGACATGCCGCAACGTTGCGTACCACAAAGCGAGGGAAACATCCGCCACCTTCCCCGCAACCTCTCCGGGATGGGGTACAAACCTGTCGTCAAGGTGGGCAAGGGGGTTGATGTGCGCCCACATATGGGGGAAACTCTCCAGCCAACTCCGGATTTTTTCAAAGTCGGCATGGTGCAGATGCACAGACCGGGACAACGCCAGCGAGGGGACGGAAAACAGTGCCAGAAACCTGGCTCTGAGATCCCAGTGGTGAAACATGTGCGGATTGAAGATGGCCGCATGGTGGACCAAGGCGAAAACCCGGGAAGAGGCGGCATGCACAGCCGCGATCCAGGATCTGATTTCCCTGTTGTTGAGAAGCCTTGGAGTGAGCGTGGAAAACATTTGATAATCCGATTTTGGGTGCCCTTGACTACATGTTCGGCAGATGGAGACCATGGCTTGAATGGTTTCCCCCACCACGGATCTGATTATACTCTCGCCATCGACCGGTTGTCATCACCATTTTCCATAAAAAGTCGGATTTTTACCCTTGCCAGGAGAGGAAAAATGGTTCCAGCAGACAGAGGAAAACAGATGGGCTGACAAGCCCGCAGGGACGCAATCGATGCGCAAAAAAACAACCATACCCCTGATGCGGCCTGACCTGACCCGGCTGGACCTGGATGCGGTAGCAGGTCAACTGTCCTTATCGCCATTCAGGAACGACGAATTGGTGTCGCAGTGGCAATTGGCCTGGTCTGAATTGTGGAACCGCAGGGCCATCCTTTTTGACGATCCTGTGGATGCAATCCTGGCCCTCAAGGATGTCCTCGGCTGGCGGGACGGTGCGCGCATCGCAGCAGGGTCCGGGATGCATCCTGCCTGGCGCGAGGGCTTTGCCGCTGCATGGATTCGGGTGGTTTTCCATGATGTAGAGCCAACCTATCCCCTTTCCATTTCCAGAGATGGCGGTTTCTCGGGAGTGTTTGTCGATCATTTCCAGGGAATTCCGGTTTCAGCCCCTGACGGGCCGGGGACAGTGTTGGAAGATCTGTCCTCCATGCCGGCACCACTGCCGGGAACGGGGTATGGTGCGGTGCAATTGATGGTTTTGGATGGCAACGCCATGATTCAAGGAGGAAATGCGGCATTGATTCTGTGCCGCGATGCTTCAATGGCTGCCCAGCTTCAGGCACGACGTCATCCACCTTCGGCATTGATGGCGGCTTTGGGGATGTCGCAATTTAGACAAATGGAGCCTCTGTTGGCGCGGCGTTCATCACTGGCTTCCAGGTATCTCGCCATACGAACGGGGGGGATGTTCGGCATGCCTTCGGTTACACCGCGATGGTGGCATGGGTTTTACCTGTGGTTTGATGAGGAATCCCAGCGGGATGGGTTGTGTCATTTTTTGCGCAAGGGGGGAATCCTGGCAGAGTCGACGGGGTATTTTTCGTCTCCAGAGGTTGAACACATGACCTGGCAACGGCGTTTTGCGCGTCACGGGTTGGCCTTGCCTCTGTATGCGAGTCTGAACGATCAGGAGCAAAAACGCATCATCAATCGCATCCATCGTTGGGTCCATCGTGGCGGGCCGTCAGTATCGGTTTGACCGATTGTAATCTGCGATTCCAGAAGAAGCATCAGGGGGAAATCGGGGGGCGTGCGGGAACCGAGTCTGGAACAACCTTGGAATTTTCAACTCTTTTGCGACCGTGAAACATGACGGCTACCAAATTTTCCCGGTGGAGCACGGATTCAACAACAACGCCAGCCAAGTGAATTCCGACCAAGGTGGCCATCATGAAAAAAAGGGCTTCATTCCAGTGGAAAATGCGGGTGGGCAGATCCCATACGCGAATGGTGGGGGAAAATTGGGTCATCGTGTTTACCTCCAGGCTTGCAAGTGGGGAGTCCTGTTCACAGTCTACGACTGGGATGCTTTAGTCGCAGTTTTTCAAAGCGTTGCCAATCTTGCGGGCGGTCAACGTCCCACTGCATGGGGAGTTCTTTCCATTGCCAACCCATGGCGGAAAAAAATTTTCTGGTTTCCTCTGCCACAGACGCCGTTCCCCAGGAGATTTTTTGAAATAGTCCGGCATGATAACGGGACAGGGCAAGCAAGGCATAACCGCCGTCTTCCGTGGGAGCCATGATTGCATCGTGGTGACGGAGGGCGGCCTGTGTTTGATCGAGAATTTTTACCGTTATCGAAGCGGCATCCCCACCCAAAAGGATGACGTGCTGGTTGTTGACAAGTTGGCTGACGGCGATATGGTTCAGCCGCACCCCCAAATCTCCGTCCGGTTGCAGGCGGCGTTGATTGTGGGGGAGGAGACCGTCAAAGAAAGGATGCCGGGTGTCAGGAGTACACCATAGCAATATATTGCGGTTGCCAGCACCAAGACACCAGGTCAGGCCGGTGTGAACCACATGGGTCAGAAGAGATTCATGGGCCTTGGTAGCCCCCTCGGCCCCCAGCAAGGGAATCAGCCTGGTCTTGACCTTCCCCGATTCAGGGGTTCGCCCCAGTATGTTGAGAAAAATCGGGTGAAGGGGCGACATGGTGTCTGCGTCAGGTTTTTTCCATGAAAGAGCGCATTTTTTTCATGATTTCCGGAAGTTTCCGCATCATGACAACCTGAATTTTGGTGTCACGGTGGTTTTGCCCCCACCATCCCGACCATGTGGCCCCGGCGGGGACATCCTCCGCGACACCGGTACCGGCGGCGATGCGTGCCCTTTCGCCAATGGTCACATGGGGGATAACCCCCGCCTGACCGGCGATAACGACATAATCCTTGATTTGACACGATCCCGACAGTCCCACCTGACCGACGATGAGACACCCTTTGCCAATTTGGCAATTGTGAGCAATCTGAACCTGGTTGTCGATTTTGGTACCGTCGCCAATGGTGGTGGCACCGAATCGGGCACGGTCGATGGTGGTGCAGGCCCCGATTTCCACATCGTTGCCAATGGTAACCCCCCCAAAATGGGGAATTTTGACGTGACGGCCCTGGACCAATTCATAACCATAACCATCGGCACCGACGACGGCATTGGCCTGGATGACGCAACGTTCCCCGATCACCGTTCCAGGGAGGATGACGGCTCCTGCGTGGATGGCACTGTTCTGTCCGATGGTGACTCGATCACTAATCATCGCCCCAGGCCCCACAGAGACTCCGACCCCCAGTCGGGCACCGGGATGAACGATGGCTTGAGGGTGAATGCCAGGTTCTGCGGCAAAAGGGGTCATCCCCAGGAGGATGGCGGCGCGTGCCGCGTCCAGGTGGGGATGGTTGCTTTTGAGGCCAGATCGGCCCTGAATAAGAGATGCTAGGTTTTCGGGCACAATCAGGACGGAATGGAGCGGGGCTTTTTCCAGCCATTGGGTATCGATGACAAAGGACAGATCTCCGGCGGCGGCCTGTTCCACTGGTACAACCTTGTGTATTTCAACATCGGCCCCCAGGAGTTCCAGATTCAGGGTTTGCGCTATTTCGGAGAGTTTCATTGAGCAACTCCTTTGCTGTCGGCACTAAATGGTGCGACCGTGTTGTTTGGAGTGGATGCTGACGTGGATCATCAAACCCATGGCGATCATCAACGTCAACATGGAACTCCCGCCATAACTGATCATGGGCAACGGAATACCGACCACGGGAAGCAGGCCGATGACCATTCCCATATTGACCAGTACCTGAAAGGAAAACAAGGCCGTCAACCCGACAACGGTTAAAAGTCCGAAGCGGTCGGAAGCCATGGAGGCGATGATCAGGGCACGCAAGACGATCATACAATACAGGGAGAGCAGAAGCAGCCCCCCTACGAAGCCCCATTCTTCAGCGAGGACCGAAAAGATGAAGTCGGTGTGTCGTTCCGGTAAAAAGTTGAGTTGACTCTGACTCCCCGCCATGAATCCTTTGCCAAAGATGCCGCCGGAACCGACGGCGATTTTGGACTGGATGATGTGATAACCCGCCCCCAGGGGATCCTTTTCCGGGGAAAACAGGGTGAGGATGCGCCGGCGTTGATAATCGTGCATCAGATTCCAACCCAGGGGCAGGGAAGCACCGACAAGGCAGATGACGGCAATGAAAATTTTCCATTCCAGCCCGGCGGCGACGATGACCGCCATGCCCACCCCCGACAAAAGGATGGAGGTGCCTAAATCGGGCTGTTTGACGATAAGTGCCGTCGGCAGAAGAATCATCAGGAGGGGAATGATCAAATCGGCAACCCCCAGGCGCATGGAAATGGAACGGTCATGAAAATATCGGGCCAGTGCCAGGACCAGTGTCACTTTCATCAGCTCCGAAGGTTGCAGGTTGAGAAAACCAATGACCAGCCAGCGACGTGCTCCCATACCGATGGTGCCGGTCAGGAAAACAACAATGAGCAAGGCCAGGGAGATGCCATAAAAGAGGTAGGCGTAGCGGCGATAAACCTTCTCACTGCCCGACATGGCGATGACCAGCATCAAGACCAGTCCGACACCAAAGCGTGCCCCCTGGCGCCAGACATAGTCCAGGTTTTCCCCCCCGCCAACGGCCGAATAAAGAACCACAAAACCACCCAGGGACAGGATCGTCAGCAAGACCAGCAGGCTGGTGGGAAACCGGGAAAAACGATCACGCCAGCCAACGCGGCTTTCACCAAGGAAACGGATGTTCTTTTCATCGGAGTTGAGGCTCATGCGCCGGGAATTCCGTATTTGTTGAAATAAAAATCGACAATTCTTTTTGCGATGGGTGCGGCAGCAGTACTGCCGTGACCCCCGTGTTCCACAACCACCGATAGGGCGATGAGGGGGTTCTCCACCGGGGCATAGCATACAAAAAGGGCGTGATCTTTGAAACGCGCATTGTCTTCCTTGATCAATTTGCCGGATTTCTCCCGTTTGTGTTTGACTACCTGGGAGGTTCCGGTTTTTCCTGCCGCCATGACGCTTTCCGGTTTGAACTGCCGTGCCGTACCTCCCTTGCCGTGGAGTACGGCGATCATCCCTTTGCGAACCATAGCCAAGTGGGTGGGGTTGATCGGATGGGAGAAGGCCGGTTTGGGTTGCACGTTTTTTGGGGTGGGTACGAACGTTGGTCGGAAAATATGGCCACCATTGGCAATGCTTCCGACCATGACGGCCAACTGCAAGGGAGTGGCCAGAACCGCTCCCTGACCAATGGCGGAAATCAACGTTTCACCAGGATACCAAGGCTGACCTAACGCTGCTTTTTTCCACGCCTTTGAAGGAATAAGTCCTGGACGTTCTCCTTCGAGTCCAATATTGCTGATCTCACCCAATCCCATCCTTTTGGCTTGTCGGGCAATGGCATCAATACCCAGTGTTTCGGAAACCTTGTAGAAAAAAACATCGCACGATTGTTCAATGGCGGTAACGAGATCCATTTGTCCATGACCATGGCTTTTCCAGCAATAGAAGGTATGGTTTTCCCGAGTGACGCTGCCACCACAGGAATGGCGTGTCGAGGCATTGATTTTTCCTTCCCGCAAGCCGGCCAGGGCAACGACCATTTTAAATGTGGACCCTGGCGGATATTGGCCTTGGATGGCTTTGTTGATCAGGGGGCGTTTGGGATCGGTCACCAGGATCTTCCACTCGTCGCTGGAAAAACCGCGAATAAACTGATTGGGGTCATAAGCGGGCTGGCTGACCATGGCCAATACTTCACCATTGTTGGGATTCAGGCACACCGTCGAACCCGATTGGCCAGCCAAGGCAAGTTCCGCCTCGGCTTGGAGATCGGCATCAATGGTCAGCCTGAGATCGGGACCAGGGTGGGCGGGCTGGCGTTTGAGTTCGCGGATATGCCGACCAACGGCATTGACCTCCATTTCCCGAAAACCCTCTTTGCCGCGAAGTTCCAGTTCAAACATTCTTTCCATCCCGGTTTTGCCAACAATGTCCCCGGAACGGAAATGGATGGAGGGATATTGCAAAATGTCCTTGCTGTTGACTTCACCCAGATAACCCAAAAGATGGGCAGCGACATTGCCACTGGGATAACTGCGGGTGGTCTGGACCTGAATGGAGGCCCCGGGAAGGGTATGGATTCTGGATTCAATCCAGTTGACCTGGGGCCAGGTCAAACGCGACAGAACCATCAAAGGTAAAAAACCTCGTTGTCGTTGTGCCTGCCGCAAAACCTTTTCGATCTTGTCGGAGGACAGGTCCAGATAGGGCTGTACGCGTCTGATGAATGCCCTAATATCTCCTGCCAGTTCAGGAATGACAAAAAGTTGGAAATCAGCACTGTTCTCCACCAGAATACGGCCGTGCCGGTCAAGGATTCGACCGCGCAGTGCCGGTATGGGTTGCAGGCTGATACGGTTGTCTTCGGCCAGATTGCGGTACTCACCACCATTCATGACCTGAAGGTGGAACAACTGTCCGCCAATGATCATGGCTCCGCCGGCAAAAAGTCCCCCCAGGATGACCAGGCGTCTTCGGGCATCGACCTTGAAAGTTTCGTTTTCGTTTTCAAGGGAGTGCATGTCATCGGGCCTCCAGCCAGGAGCGATGAAGGAAGATGAGAGCACGCACCATCAAAGGCATGATGACCACGGTTGCCACAGGCCGACCAGCCAGGATATCCCAACGGAAGGCGAAGCCGTTGGTTATGATGATCCAGATTCCTTGTATCATTTCGTCCAGCATGACGAAAATGGCAATGACGGGCAGCAGCATGATGAAGTCCAAAGCGCGAAAGATTTTACCATAACGCCCGATCAGCAGGACCAGAACTGTTTTGGAAAAAGCGTTCAGACCCATTGGGGTTGTATAGATGACATCCAGGAGCAGGCCGGTACCAAAGGCGAGCAGCGGACCGCACAGGTCAGGGCGATACATGCGCCAGTAGAACAGGCAGATAATGACCAAGTCGGGACGCAACACATTCCAGGATGCGGCGGGGATGGCGGTTTCCTGGAGTGCCAGGGCGATGAGGATGGATATCCCCGGCAGCAGAGTGATCGGTCTGGAGGCAATCACGGTGTTTCCATCGTATCGGATTGTTTGGGGAGGTCGGCGGTTGTGGAAAGTTTTCCGGGAATGAGCAGGCGAACTTCTTCGACCCGGTCAAAATCCACGGAGGGTTGAATGATGACTCGTTGAAACAGGCCGGTATCCCCTTCCAAAACCTCTTTGACAATGCCGATTGGCAATCCTTTGGGAAAACTTCCCGCCATGCCGGAAGTCAGAATGGTGTCTCCCGCTTTGATTTTGGCATCCTTGGAAACATAGTCCATGCTGAGGCTTTGTCCGTTGAAACCGGCGATGATCCCCGTAGTATCGGTTTGTTGAACATCTTGGGTCTTGGCGTCTTTGGAAACGTTTTCCATGGTGAGGGTTGGCCCATTGAAACCGGCGAGGGTTCCATTGGTCCTGGTGCGCTGAACAAGGACGGGTACACGGGAATTGATATCCAGCAGGGTAAGAACCAAAGAGGTATTGTTTCCGACCTGGACCACGCGTCCGACGACCCCCTTGGGGACCAGAACGGAGGCGTTGACACGGGATCCCTGGTTTCGACCGACATCGAGCAACAACACGTTGGCGAAGGCGGTGGAGGTGTCTCCCACCACCCTGGCGGCAAGGCTGTGCAGTTGTGGCGGCAGCGGCATTTTCAACAATCGGCGCAGACGTTGGTTTTCCATCTCAAGTTCCACCACCTGCGTTCCCAGGGGGCGTAATATCTTGAGCTCCTGGCTGAACCGGCGGTTTTCTTCAAGAAGGCTCTGCCATTGGCGAAATTGAGAGGTAAAATCCCGGTAGGCCCCTACCGGGCTTTGAACCACCCCCTGGATGCCACCGACAACATCAAGGGCGGCGTCCTCGATGAATCCGGGGTCACGATTTCCAGGCCGAACCGCCAGCAGCAACAGCAGGGAGACAACGAGGGTTGCTGTGGCGACGATGGAATGCCGGTGTTCTTTGATGAGGGCCAGAAAGAAATCCAAGGGATGACCTCCCCGGTGCTACCGGTCCATGAGGATATCCGACATGGAATCAAGTTCTTCCAGGGCACGTCCCGATCCCATGACAACACAGGAGAGCGGGTCTTCGGCGATGAATACGGGCAAATGGGTTTCCTCGCTTAGGAGCTGATCCAGTCCACGCAACAATGCGCCGCCACCTGTGAGCACGATCCCTCGATCAACAATGTCGGAGGCCAGTTCCGGAGGGGTGCGTTCAAGGGCCATACGTACCCCTTCGACGATGGCGTTGATGGGTTCGGCGAGAGCTTCGAGAACCTCCTGATCACCAATGATCTGGTGTTTAGGAACGCCATTGACTAGGTCGCGACCCTTGACTTCGACCTGGAGCCGTTCCGGCATGGGGTAGGCGGAGCCAACCTGGATCTTAATGTTTTCGGCGGTGCTTTCGCCGATGAGGAGCTGATATTTTCTGCGGACATGAGCGACGATGGCTTCGTCCATCTTGTCGCCCCCAACCCGGATGGAGCGGGAGTAAACGATGCCCCCCAGGGAGATAATGGCCACTTCGGTGGTTCCGCCACCGATGTCGATGACCATGGATCCGGTGGCCTCGGTGACCGGGAGTCCGGCACCAATGGCCGCAGCCATGGGTTCTTCGATCAGGTAGACTTCCCTGGCACCGGCGGTATCAGCGGATTCGCGTATGGCACGCCGCTCCACCGGTGTGGCACCGTAGGGGACGCAAAGGATGATCCTTGGTGAATAAAACAAACGCCGTTTGTGGACTTTGCGGATAAAATGTTTCAACATCGCCTCGGTGACGGTGAAGTCGGCGATGACGCCATCGCGCAAGGGTCGGGTGGCGACGATGTTTCCGGGGGTGCGCCCCAGCATTCGTTTGGCTTCATTGCCGACAGCCAGAACTTTACGCACTCCACGGGGGTTCTCGTGGATAGCCACGACCGAGGGTTCCGACAGGACGATGCCACGCCCGCGAACATAAACAAGCGTATTGGCCGTACCCAGATCCACAGCCATGTCGGTGGAAAACAATCCCATCAACTTGTTGAACATAACGGTCCCTGAAACTTGGAAAAAGAGTCCCCTTCGTGAAACACTCCGGGGACAAACGTCTACCGGTTACGCATCAGGGAAAGCTTCCGCCGAGCGGAACTTACCATTCCCTGTAACACCCATCAAGGTCGAGAAAAGGTCTTGGACAGCCACGTTTCCTCCCACAGAAAGCTTCCGGTCATCCCGAAGGAATTTGCGGTTTCCGAGTTTTTGGAATCCGTCGAGTTTGAATCCAAACTCCAATCCCTGCTGCCACCATCGGTCGCGACCGCCATTTCCGAAGATACCCGTCGTCAAATAATTGACTTTCTGCGTGCGACCATACGTCTAGGCAGGGAGCGTCTGCACGCCATTCACCGCAACGGTGCTTCGGGTGAATTTATCGTCAAAGGCCACTCCGCATTGACCGACGTGGTACTCAAACGCATCTTCCGCATCATTCACACCCATCCCAGTACAGAGGCGGAAAACCTTGCCCTGGTGGCTACAGGCGGTTACGGCAGGGGCGAACTGGCACCCTACTCGGACATCGACCTGCTCTTCATTCTCCCCGACGACAGCCGTTCTAAACATGAAAAACAGGTTGAACGCATGCTCTACTGTCTGTGGGATCTGGGTTTGGATATTGGTCATGCGGTGCGCCAGATAGAGGACTGTGTGCAACAGGCACGCCAAGATCTGGAAATTCGTACATCAATGTTGGAATCCCGGTTTTTGGCCGGCAATCGGGAACTGTTCGACACCTACAAAAAAAAATTGTTCAAGAAAGTGTTGGACAAGGATCCCGACAGCTTTTTGCGTGCCAAACTGTTGGAGCAGAACAAGCGGCACGATAAATTCGGCAACTCCTTCTTCTATCTTGAACCCAATATCAAAGAAAACCCAGGGGGATTGCGTGATATTCAGACTTTCGCCTGGATTTCCAAGTATCGCTACAAGGTGGATCATGTCAAAGATTTGGTGGAGATGGAGATCATTACGGCCCAGGAATACCGGGTTTTCACCCGAAGTCTTTCCTTTTTGCGGCGGATTCGCAACGCTTTGCATTATCGCGCCGGTCGTCGCGAAGATCGATTGACCTTTTCGCACCAAATGGAAATTGCCAAAGAGTTTGGCTATCGGGATCGAACGGGCAGGCAGGGGGTGGAGCAGTTCATGCGTCGCTATTACCAGGTGGCGCAGCAGGTTGGCGATTTATCCAGAATTTTTCTGCGGAAATATCAGGAGGAACATTTAAAACTTCGCTGGTGGAACAAACGCCGCCTGGAAGAAAGTTTTCAATTGCTGGGTGACAAGGTGGCGTTACGCTCGCCCGACCTGATTGATGCCGATCCGCTGTTGCTTCTGAAAATATTTGACGTTGCCCAACGTCATTTAAAAACGATCCATCCCGATACCGAACGCCTGATCCGTCGGCGTATGGATCTGATTGACCGGGATTTTCAACGCAATCCCGAAGCGGCCCAACTCTTTTTACGGATTCTCAACGGTCGGCAAGCGGTAGCCTGGACGTTGCGGCGTATGAACCAGATCGGGGTGTTGGGTCGTTATCTCCCCGAATTTGGCCGTATCATGTGGCAGTCGCAGCACGACATGTTTCATGTGTTCACCGTCGATGAACACACCCTCCTGGCGGTGGCTGCCGTCCGGCAGATTCAAGAGGGACGCTTGCGTGACGAATTGCCCCAGGCAACCAAAGTATTTACCGAACTGGACAACCCGGGGTTGCTGATTCTTGCCGTTCTTTTCCACGACATTGCCAAAGGTCGGGGTGGCGATCACACCAAGGAGGGGGCGGTCATCGCCAGAGACGTGTGTTTGCGCTTTGGTTTGCCGGCGGATGACATCGAAATCGTGGCTTGGCTGGTGGAAAACCATTTGGTATTCTCCCGTACCGCCCTGCGTCGGGATTTGGGTGATCCTGCCACCATTACCCAGTTTGCCGAGCAGATGGGAAATACCCAACGGCTCAAGCTTTTATTGCTGTTGACCATGGCCGACATACGGGCCGTTGGGCCGGGTGTATGGACACCATGGAAAGCGACATTGCTCATGCAATTGTACAATTTTGCCCTGGAAACATTGGAGAGGGGAGCCTTCAAAACCAGCGATATTACCCGCCATGCCGAGAATCGGCGGGAAGAGGCCCGAAAACTTCTGGTTCCGGAAAACGATGCGGCGGGGGTGGATCGGCATTTTGATCGGTTTTACCCCGATTATTTCATTCAATACGATGTGCGCACCCTGGTGGATCATTTCCGAGCGTTTGCTTCACTGCGCGAAGAACCCATGGGCGTGGTGTTCTGGACGACACCGGCGACCAACACGACGGAATTGCTGTTGCATACCCCCGATCATCCCGGTCTGATGGCACGGATTTCCGGTGCGCTCACTGCCGAGGGGGTCAACATTCTTTCTGCCAGTATCACCACCACCAAGGATGGCATGGCTTTCGACTCTTTTGTCCTGCAAAACAATCAGGGCAAAGCCATCGAAAGCAAACATCGGCTCGATAAAATTGAGCAAACGCTGTTATCGGTTCTCAAGGGAAAGACCTGGCCCGAGGCTCTATTGTCCAACGCCGTCCCCGCGTTTGTTTCCCCCAGCCCGTTTCGGGTCCCGGTCTCCATTGAGGTGGATAACAGTTTCGACGGTTTTACCATTTTGGAGATCACCTCTCTGGATCGGGTTGGGCTGTTGTTTACCATCACGCGAGAGGTGGAACGTCAGGGGTTGCAGATTCGCACCGCTAAAATTTCCACTTATGGGGAACGGGCGGTGGATGTCTTCTATCTGCGGGACATGTTTGGCTTGAAACTCAACAGTCGCAAGATCGAAGCTCTGAAAACCCATCTGGTCAAGGCCATAGAAAATATTGATGGACGCAGCCTGTCAACACCATCGGCACCCTTTTTGGCCGGTACCGGAGGGGATGAGGAAAATCTAAGGACCACCGGTTGACTTTAAAGATGGAAAATGACAAACCAACGGCGGTGGGATTTCATGTTGTTTCCCCCGCACCATTTTTTACCTCAAGCCTTCAAGGAACAAGACCGTGTCTGAGAGTTGGACCCAAGATTCATGGAAAAAATACCCAGCGCAGCAACAACCCGAGTGGCCCGACCCCAAGGAACTGGACCTTGCCTGTCAGCGACTCGCCAGTTACCCCCCCCTGGTGTTTGCCGGGGAGGCCAGATCCTTGATGGACAGACTGGCGCAGGTTACGCGGGGTGAGGCTTTTTTGCTTCAGGGAGGGGATTGCGCTGAATCCTTCAATGAGTTCACCGCCAATGCCATACGCGACAAGCTCAAGGTATTGTTGCAAATGGCGGTTATTCTCACCCACGGTCTTGGCAAGCCCATCATCAAGGTTGGCCGCATCGCCGGGCAATTCGCCAAGCCCAGGTCCAGCCCCATGGAAACCAAAGATGGCGTGTCGCTGCCGAGTTTTCGTGGCGAGTCCGTCAACGATTCCAGCTTTTCGCAAGAGGCCAGGCAACCCGATCCCACCCGTATGGAGCGGGCTTATTTTCAGTCCGCCAGCACCCTGAATCTGCTGCGAGCGTTTACCAGCGGTGGTTTTGCCGATTTAAAAAAGGTACATACCTGGAACCAGGATTTTGTCGCCGCCAGTCTCCAAGGGCAGCGGTACAGCAAACTGGCCGATCAGCTCAGCGAAAATTTGCGGTTCATGGAGGTTTTGGGGATCAATTCCGCCAACACCCCCATTTTGCGGGAGATCGAGTATTACACAAGCCATGAAGCCTTGATCATGGAGTACGAGAGTGCCTTGACCCGCAAGGATTCATTGACCGGAGATTATTACGATTGTTCGGCGCACATGCTTTGGATCGGTGATCGGACCCGACAGGTCAACGGGGCACATGTTGAATTTTTGCGCGGTGTGAAAAACCCGGTGGGTGTCAAGATTGGCCCCGACATCAGCGTGGAAGACGTATTGACACTGTGTTCCCGTCTCAACCCGGAAAATATTCCTGGACGATTGACCCTGATTGGTCGTTTTGGCCATGCCAGGATTAGCGATTGTCTGCCCAGAATCATCAAAGCCTGCCAAGCGGAAGGGTTTGCCATTGTATGGAGTTGCGACCCCATGCACGGCAACACCTATGGTACCCCCAGTGGTTACAAGACCCGGTCAATTAAACATATTTTGTCGGAATTGACACAATTTTTCGCCATCCACAAGGCGGAGGGATCCAGGCCTGGCGGGGTGCATTTCGAGCTGACGGGAGGCAATGTTACCGAATGCGTGGGCGGGTCCCAGGAGGTCTTGGAAGAGCACCTGGAACACCGCTATCATACGACCTGCGATCCCCGGCTTAACGCCGCTCAGAGCCTTGATGTCGCCTTTCTTGTCGCGGAAACATTGCGACAAATGGGCTGACAAGAGGTTGGCCGGATTTATTCATCGATGCCCCAGGTGGGGGGAGCCGTTTCCCCCCCTTGGGGAACAAAACTTCCGAGTTGACCAATCGAAGAAATTGCATGACAAGTCTCCCATTTATTGATTCATCATCTTGAAGGTCTGCTAACTGCCGGACCAGAGTTCCAGAAACAACAGCAGTGAAAGCAACAGACTGACGGCGGTGAGAGCCAGGAAGATCCCTGCTTCCGAAGGTTTGCTGCGTCCGGATTGGAGCGATTTTGTAGTTTGGGCTTCTACATGCGGCAGAAGGAGCTCTGCACATTGCAGAGTAACGGTTTTCTCAGTGATGCGAACCATTCTTTGAGTCATTGCAGGACCACTTTCTTAAGGCTTGAAGGTTCATTCTTTGCAGTCGTATGTTCTGTCGTTAATGCAAGCAACCTGCCAATATTGTAAGTTAATATAATCAGTGTATTTTCAATATGTTTGTCTCTTGAGTGCCCATCATGACACCGTCATGGTATTGGCGAATCCAGACCATCATGGGTTTGTCGTTGTTGCAAAAGAATGGACTTGTTTGTTGAATTTTAAATTGTGCCTTGATTTTTTTCCTGTGAAAGGCATCATGTACGCTCGGAAAAGGTTTAATTTTTGGATCGGGTTTTAGTCCAGGGATGCCATGAAGCAGATTATGCAAAATTATAAAACCGGAGAGTTGGACATCAAGGATGTTCCAGCCCCCCTGCTTACGGGCCATACGGTTCTGGTAAGGAATATCGCCTCTCTGATCAGTGCCGGGACGGAAAAGATCAAGGTGGATACGGCGCGGATGAATCTGCTCAACAAAGCCCGCAACCGCCCCGATCTTGTGCGCCAGGTGGTGACCAACGTTCAGCAGGAAGGTTTGTTGCCGACGGTAAAGAAGGTGCTCAACAAGCTGGATACCCCTGTTTCCCTGGGCTACGCTTCTTGTGGAGAGGTGGTGGCGGTCGGGTCGGAGGTTAAATCCCTGAAAGTGGGGGATCGTGTGGCGTGCGCCGGGGAAATTTACGCCGCCCATGCAGAACTTGTGACCACCCCGCAAAATTTGTGCGCCGTCGTTCCACGGGGAGTTGACCCCAGGGATGCCACTTATGCCCCGGTGGGGGCCATAGGGTTACAGGCTGTACGTTTGGCGGGGATTGAACTTGGGCATCGTGTCGCGGTCATTGGTCTGGGTTTGATAGGTCAACTGATCGTTCAGTTGGTCCAGAATTCAGGGGCCGATGTGTTTGGGATTGAAATCGACCCTGCCAAGTTGCAGATGGCCAAAAAGATGGGGATGCTGGCCGGAGTCAACCCGTCTACCGATCCGGTGGAGGCCATGGCGGCCAATTTTACCGATGGATTGGGGATGGATGCGGTCATTGTGGCGGCGGCGAGCGACCAGGAGAAAACTTTGGATCTGGCCGGTGCCCTCTGTCGGGAAAAGGGTCGGGTGGTTTTGCTTGGGGCAGGAGACATCCACGCCCCCCGGCTGCACTACTATCAAAAGGAACTCAATCTTTCCGTATCCCGCGCCTTTGGTCCGGGGACATACGATAACCGTTATGTTGCCGATTCCCAGGATTACCCCCCTGGGTATGTGCGTTGGACCGCCCAACGCAACATGCAATCCTTTTTGAATCTTCTGGGGCAGAAAAAAATCCGACTGGAAGGAATCACCACCCATACCTTTCCCCTAGAGAGGGCGGCGGAAGCCTATGACATGATCAATGCCAACAGCACCCCTTACGTTGGTATTGTTTTGACTTATGGCGAGGCGGTTTCGTTAGAACAAAAAATTGTTCGGCGGGATGCGTCGATTGCGTCTGTGGCGGCGATCAAGGTTGGATTTGTTGGCGCGGGAAGTTTTGCCCAGAACTATCTGATTCCCCCCTTGAAAAAACATCCCCAGGTTCAACTGGTGGGGGTTGCCACTTCCAAGGGTCTGACGGCCCGCAACACGGCCGACAAATTCGCCTTTGGCTATTGTTCCACCGATGCCAGCGAGCTTATCCGGGATGCAGGGATCAATACAGTTGTCATTGCCACGCGGCATAATCTGCATGCCCGTTTTCTTATCGAGGCCCTGAAGGCCGGCAAACATGTTTTTGTCGAAAAACCACTGGCAGTCAACGAGGAACAGTTAACAGCGGTAGCCCAGGCTTTGGAAGAGCATCCAGGGATGCTGATGGTCGGGTTCAACCGGCGGTTTGCGCCGTTTGTAGAAAAGATAGATGCCTTTTTCAGTAATCGTTCCGGTCCGTTGGTGATCAATTATCGGGTCAACGCGGGGTTTCTGCCTGCGGATCATTGGGCCAATACCGAGGAGGGTGGGGGCCGGATTGTGGGGGAGGTGTGTCATTTTATCGACCTTTTCCAATTTTTGGCCAAATCACCTCCGGTTCGGGTTCATGCCGATTGCGCCAGGGATGCGGTTTCCAGCAAACCTTTGGAGTTGACCGATAATCTGTCGGTGATTGTGACTTTCCAGGATGGATCCATGGCCAATCTGGTCTATACCTCCCTGGGGGATCTTTCTTTTCCAAGAGAAAGAATGGAGGTGTATTGCGGACAGTCCATCGCGGTGTTGGACAACTTTAAAAAGTTGCGCCTTGTCCGCAAAGGTAAAGGGGAGGATTTTAATTTATTTTCAAGGGATATGGGGATCAACAAGGAGATGGCGACATTCATCGACGCCTTGATGAGCCAAAACCCCCAATCCCCCATCCCTCCCCAAGAACTTTGTTTGACGACGTTGTGTACTTTCAAGATTCTGGAGGCCATCCGCACCGGAAAGCCTCAAGAAATCGTCTGGAAACCCTCCAAAGTTTGAATGCCATGATCGACAAGTTCACCTTTTTTGGTTTACAGTACAGTAATGTGGATGTGGACGAGGCGGTGAAGATCATGGAGGATTTCATCCGCGATGGTCATCCCCGGACGATCATGTCAACGGCGGTGGAATTGATTGTCAAATCCCTGGACGATGCCAGCCTGAAGCGCACCTATGAAAATACCGACATTTTGACTGTCGATGGTACCGTGGGGATGTGGGCGGCGAGGCTGTTGGGAAATCCCGTCAAAAGCCCGGTGGGTACCGCCAAGCTGATGCTACGTTTTTTGGAGGTCACTCAGGGCAAAGGGTACCGGTGTTATTTTCTTGGTGCCAAGCCGGAGGTTTTGGCGAAGGCGGTGGAAAATGCCCGAGAACGGTTTCCCGGGTGCTCCGTTGTGGGTTGGCATCATGGTTATTTCAAAGATGATCAACCGGTTTTGGAGGATGTGCGCCAAAAAAAACCTGATGTGGTTTTTGTTGCCATGAGTTCCCCCATGAAGGAGCGCATCATCGACCAAAACGGATCCACCTACAGTGTACCAGTGGTGGTGGGTGTGGGAGGTGGGGTGGATGTGTTGGCTGGTCATACGGTGCTTGCCCCCCAGTGGGTCAGCAGCATCGGCATGGAATGGTTTTTTCGGTTGGTTCAGGAACCACGTCGTCTTTGGAAACGCTACCTGACCACCGGTTCGATCTTTATCGCGTTGATGGTGCGGGAGTTGGTTGTCAAATTTCTTTGGACGAAAAAAAACAAGTCGGCCAAGTAAGGGATGATCGTTCTCCATGTTGCAGTCGAGCCTTGGGAAGTGGGGGTTTCTTTGGTAAACTTCAAACCTGTGATTTGTTCGCGGGATGCCGGTTTCAATTCATGCGGAGAGAAATGTGTCTGAATATTTGAATTATTATAAAGGAAAGACCATTCTGGTGACCGGAGGGGCCGGGGCCATAGGCAGCAACCTGTGTAAAAAGTTGGGGGAGGCGGGTGCCCGGATGGTGATTATCCTGGATAACCTGTATTCGTCCTATACCTGGAACATTCCGGTATTGCCCAATATTTTATTCGTTCGCGGTGATATTACCAACGATATTGATCTTAAGAGGGTCTTTACCGAAAAGCCCGATGTCGTTTTTCATCTGGCGGCGTTTTTTGCCAATCAAAATTCCATCGACTATCCGGAAAGGGATTTGCACGTCAATGGCATGGGATCGGTGAAGCTTTTGGAATATGCGACGCTTGGCAAAATTTCCCGGTTCGTTTATGCCTCCTCCGGTTGTTCCATCTACGGCAGTGCCGCGCCTCTGCCATTGACGGAGGAGTTCATGTCCATGAACCTTTCGTCGCCGTATCAGATCACAAAAATGCTTGGCGAGCTTTATTGCAACTTCTATTTCAACCATTTTGAGTTGCCGGTTGTCAAAGCCCGTTTTTTCAACTCTTACGGACCGGGGGAGGTTCCGGGGCAATATCGTAACGTCATCCCGAACTTTCTTTATTGGGGTTTGAAGGGGGAGACGCTGCCTATTACGGGTACGGGTGAGGAAACCAGGGATTTTACCTACGTGACTGACTTGGTGGATGGGTTGCTACGGGCTGGGTATTACGAAGCGGCGGTGGGTGAAGATTTTAATCTGGCTTCGGGGGCTGAAACCAAAATTGTTGATTTGGCCAACAAGGTGGTGGCGGCGACTGGCGGAAAATCCAAAGTGACGATTGCCTCCCGCCGCAAGTGGGATACCAAGAGCCGTTTGCTGGCTTCGGTGGACAAGGCTAGGCGTCTGATCGGTTATGAGCCTAAGGTTGCGTTTGATGAGGGATTTGCCGAGACGATTGCCTGGTTCAGGGATAAATGGGATTTAATCGAGCGGGATGCCGCTTTTACTCCGGGTATGTCTTCGGCGGTCAAAGATCGGTTTGGGGGGAAGGGTTGAGATTGGGGATGTGATTTTGACGTTTTAGGAAAAGCGTATCCAGACGGGAAAAGTCGGTGCCTATGTTGAAAATTTTAACCGTATTCGGGACCCGTCCGGAAGCGATCAAGATGGCCCCTCTGGTGCAGAGTCTGGCCCGAAGGTCGGGGGTGGATGCCAGGGTTTGTGTGACATCCCAGCACCGGGAGATGCTCCAGCAGGTGCTGGAGTTGTTTGAGATGCGGCCCGATTTTAACCTTGACATCATGAGGTCGGGGCAGGATTTGACCGACATCACCTCGGCGGTGATGTTTGGGCTGCGTGAGGTGTTTAAAAGTTTTTGCCCCGATTGGTTGTTGGTGCATGGAGACACCACCACAACCATGGCGGCCAGTTTATCCGGTTTTTATCATCGTATTCCCGTAGGGCACGTTGAGGCTGGGTTGCGCACGGGCAATCTGTATTCCCCCTGGCCTGAAGAGGCCAACCGCCGGGTAGCGGGTGTCATTGCCCGTCTCCATTTTGCCCCGGTAGAAACTGCGCGGCAAAATTTGCTTAAGGAAGGGGTGGACCCGGCGAGTGTCCATGTGACCGGGAACACCGTCATTGATGCGCTGCAGATTGTGGTCAACAAGTTGAATGACCGCCCGGAGTTGGAAAGAGAATTGGCTGGACGTTTCCCATTTTTGGGGCGGAATGATTCTGATCATCCCATGATTTTGGTGACCGGACACCGCCGGGAAAGTTTTGCGGGTGGATTCGAACGTATCTGTCATGCCCTGAGCCAGGTTGCCCGGATCTATCCGCATGTTCGTATCGTGTATCCGGTCCACCTGAACCCCAATGTGTTGGAGCCAGTCAATCGCCTGCTTGGGGGCATCGCCAACGTCCATTTGATTCAGCCCCTTGATTATCTTTCCTTTGTCTACCTGATGAAACGTGCCACCTTTATTTTGACCGACTCCGGGGGGGTTCAGGAAGAGGGGCCTTTTTTACGCAAGCCCGTCCTGGTCATGCGTGACACCACGGAGCGTCCTGAGGCCGTTCGGGCAGGGACGGCCAGGTTGGTTGGAACCAATGAGGCGGTCATTGTTGCGGCCATTGTGGAACTTATGGAAAATAAAGATGTCTATCGTTCCATGAGTCAGGCCAGCAATCCATATGGCGACGGCTTGGCTTCCCAGCGCATTATAAAAATTATTTTTTCTGCATAATTTAACTGTATTATGAAATAAAGCATACCAAGAATCATTGCGGATGTCTAGGGGGGGGGGATACGAAAACCTAAAGTTCTTTGTTCTGAATTTAAACAAAAAGCTTCATTACCTATGGGGGTTTGGGGGCGAAACCACCAAGGTTTTGGTTTTTGTACGAAGGCGTTTTTGATGGTTTCTGATCCTCTGGATGGTCTTTATTTGGTGATCTATGGTCGCTCCCAGTATAGATGGTCATTTACACCGCTCTGGTGTCCCTGAAGGAAAGGCGATGGGGCCGAGTCAGCCTGTGACCAACAGACGCGAGCATGAGCGTTCATGGTACCGTGTTGGTTGTACGTTCACCTTAAAGTCTGGTGAGATTGTCACGGGGCAGAGTTTTGATATCTCCTTCCGTGGTATTGGCATGAGTGGTTTTTCCAGCACCCAGTGCCGTATTGGTATCCAGGGGGTTTTGCGTTTGGATATTCCAGGAATCAAAGATCGCGCCTTTGCTTGCGAAGTGGCCCATGTGTCCCAAAGAGGGGTGGGTCTTCGTGTCCTGGATGCCAGGGAAAATTTTGGCCATGCGGTGACTCAGGCTGTTTTTGGTGAAATGAGCAGCAGGATAGGGATAGAGGGGAGCGAATGGTCTGATTGTGAGGTTTCCATAAGGAAAACAGGGGGTGGACAGGTCCGGGCCAAAATAGTCAAGATGAATGCGAAGAATGGAGATTTTTCCCTTTTGAGTGTGGGAGGTGGGGGGCCAGAATTGAATCGCGGTGATCGGGTGGACCTGACGATACGGCATCGGCGAAGTGGTGAGGTCAATGTTGCGGGAACCCTGGCCGATTATTCTGTCCCTGGTTTCGGGGGGAATAGCACCAACAAGGAAAAAATTATCCGGATTATTTTCGGCAGTTCGTCTTCCGTGGGCAGCGGAGGATTGGAAGGTTTGATCCGCATGATTCAGGAAAAAAGGCTCTCCAATATCATGGCAAGCCGTACCGCCGCCAATTCGCTTTTGTCGGAAGACAGGGCATGGCACCGGCCTGATCGCAAGGATATCAAGCGGGATTTGGAACGATTTTTATCATCCAGGAAGAAATGAGTTGCAGGGTACTTTGCCTCAAAGTCAACGCTTTTGTTTCCCCCGGACTTGTTTATAGGTATCCAGGGTGGGAAGTATGATGAGGAATTCGGAGCCTTCGGTTTTTTTGGATGTGGAAAAGACGGTGATCTGTCCAGCATGGTCTTCGATGATGCCCTGGACGATGGAAAGCCCCAGTCCAGTTCCCTTGGTTTTGCCTTTGGAGGTAAAAAAAGGATCGAAGATGCGTCCCATGGCCTCTTCCGGTATGCCTGGGCCGTTGTCACTGACCCGGACCCACAGGTGACAATCCACTCTTTCCGCACGGATTTTTATTTGTTTTTCATAGTTGTCACCCATGTTTTCCAGGGCATCCATAGCATTGTTGACAAGGTTGACAAAGACCTGGGACATCTGTTGCCGATCGCACATGATGTGGTAATCGTTGGGAACCTCCGTTATGAGGTGGAAACCTGACTTGAGCCGATGTTGCAGCAGATATTGGGCATCCATGATGGGATCGGCCAAACGACATTCCACCTTGTCGGCTTCCATTCCTCCGCGTGAGTAGGCTTTCAGGCTATCGATGATTTTGGATATTCTGCGACTGCCATCTTTCATACCCGTCAGTGTGGCCTCCACCTCGTCCAGGAAAGATCCAATGCGCCCGGATGGGTCCTCTTGCTGATGGTTGTGAAGAATGGGGCGGGCAAGATTCCAATATTGTTGGAGGAAATCAATATTGCCGGAGATGAAAGAGTTGGGATTATTGATTTCATGGGCCATGCCGGCGGAAAAAGTGCCCAGGCTGGCTAGGCGTTCGGCATGGGCCAGTTCGCGTGTACGCTGTTGCACCATTTCTTCCAAGTTGTCGGTGTAGTTTTGCAGATTCTGTTCCGCCGCTTTGCGCAAGGTGATGTCGCGTACAAAGGAGATGTTGAACTCTTCCCCCCGATAGTGAAGATAGTGGGCGTTGATATCGACCGGGTAGGTGGTACCATCCTTGCGACGATGGGTACGTTCGGCGTGCATTCTTTTGTTGACGACCAATTCCTGCCAATGCCCCTGCCAATCCTCCAGGGTCATATCCGTATCGATGTCGAAGATGGATTTGTTCATGAGTTCTTCACGACCATAAGCCAAGGCGTGTGTGGCTGAGGAATTGACATAAACCAGCTTGCCCTCGGGATTGATCCAGAACAGGGTGTCCATGGCCTGTTCCACCGAGGTTTGCGTCAGTTTCAGCTTCCATTCTATTTGTTTTTGCTGGGTGACATCACGACCCACGGCATAGATTTCGTGGTTTTGGGAAATGGCGGTCCAGGAGACGACGACGGGTTGGTCTTGTTTTTGGGTGGAAAGGCGGAAATCGTCCTGAATCACTTGGTTGGAGGTGTGGAACAGTCGATCCACAAAGTGGGTGGCGGTTTCAACATCCAGGGGGTGTGTGATTTCCACCAGACCGATGGTGAGAAGTTGTGCTTCGGGTTGGCCGGTCAGTTCTTGCAACGCACGATTGACGCGGACAAAACGGCGGTCAGGGCCAATGATGCACATGACATCGGGAGAAACGGTGAAAAATCGGTCCCGCTCTTCCTGAGCCTTGATTCTTTGGGTGATGTCATGCGATGTCCCAAGGATGCCGGTGACATTGCCGTGGCTATTCAGGAGCGGGACTTTGCTTTCGTCGATCCAGCGGATTCGCCCTGCACAGTCGGTCTGGGTCTGTTCCAGATTCAAAAATGGTTTTTTATTATTGATGATTTCTTCGTCTTGGGAGCGGTAGATATCGTCATGCGAAGACCAGCAAAGGTCGGTATCGGTTTTTGCGATGATTTCGCTTATGGTTTCAAATCCCGCCGCCTGGGCGAAATGGACATTGCCTCCCAGATAAGCACCGTGGATGTCTTTCCAGTAGACCCGCACCGGGATGGTATCGAGGATAAGTCGCAACATTCTTTCGGAATTTTCAGCCTGGTCCCGCGCCAGGATCAATTCATCCTGTTTACGCTGAATTTCCTGGCTCATGTGTTCCAGAGCTTTTCCCAGGACGTTCAATTCATGAATATTGGCATGTTGGATGGTTTTGGGATCGAAGGTTTCTTCCGGGAGTCGTAAGATCTGGTGTGTGAACATTTCAAAGGGGCGAGGGACCCAGCGACCAATCCAAAAGAAGGCTATGGAGAGCAAGGCGATTTGCAAGATCGCCATACTTGTATTTTCCAAGGTTTCATTCTGGACGCTGTTGAATATCTCGTCCAAAGGGAGGAGATCGTCATGGTGCACGTATCCCATGATTTCCTCAGAGTTGATTTTTCCGTCCTGGTTGACATCGATGCCGATGGGGGCAACCATTTTGTGTCTGTTATTGATCTTGATAGAGTAAAGAGTCCCTGGTGGTCTTTCTTTTTTGAAAAAATCCGCAAATGATGAGATTTCCGCGCTTTCATCCAGGCTAAGATGATCGTGTCTGTTTTTTCCTTTTGGGAACAGTTCCGCGATGACATTCCAGTTTTTGTCGAAAAGCCCCAGATGGAAAGGATTTCTGAACAACAGTTTAGAACGTTGGGCTTCTTCATCGAGTAGCAAAGAAATATTTTTCATGTCTCTGCTGGCGTCATCGATAAACCCAAGCTTTATGTCGTCGAAATAATAGTTAAAAAGTGGATTTTTGACTAAAATTTTAAAACTTTCCAATCCCTTTGCCATGGAAAATTGCGTAAACTGTTCGATGCGCTCGTGATAATCCTTCCATGCATGGAGGGCATTGATGATGGCACTCAAAACAATGACTGGCAAAAGAAAAAGGTATAGTCTATGGGCAAGTTTCATGACAAATATTATTCCTTTAAATCATTAAAACTGTCGAACCATTTTTCCAGGACATGCTGAATATGAAACAGATTCTCGGCTACCTTGGACCAATCTCCCTGGTTGGTTTCACCGATGATGGTGTCTCCCAGACGGTTGATGACAATGATATTGTTTTTCCAGTAGGTGTGTTGGTAGGTCTTGGGGGAACTGCTGATGGAAAGAATGATTTTATTGGCACTGGTATGAATGATTTCCGCAGCGTCCCGGACGGCGTCCAGATTTTTCGCTGCGATTCCTTGTTCCAGAATTTCGAGTTGACGTCGGATATGGTGGCGCAGCCAAAAGGGATCGGAGGATTGAATCTGGTCCAGATGATTGAGGAGGGTTGAAAAAAGGTAGATGGACTCGACGCCATTTTTTTGCGTGGCGGCCTGTTCCATTTCCAGGCAATGATGGTAAAGGTTGCTGGAATAATAGGTCCATGAGGGATTGTTGGCCTGGCGACCGATATGGAGTAATTGTTGTGATTGCTGGGTGAGGGATTGGGTCAGGGACAGCACTTCGGGCCATTGTCTGGCGTCCAACGCGCGAACAAAACGGTCCAATGTTTGCTCATAGTTGCTGAAATGGCGATCAAGTTCGGCATAATTGTTGGCGTGGCCGACGGAAACGAAAATGCTGCACAGCAGCAGTGTGAGGAAAGGCCAGAGAGAGAAACGACCAGGGGGAGAGTTGTGGAAAGGTTGCCTTGGAAGTTGGATCTGGTTTTCCATGTTTGGGATCGCCATGTTGGGGCAGTGTCCGGGACATCGAGATCTGTAGAAAAGATCGGGCACATCGTACCATCGGTCCGGGTACTTTTGCACCTGTGCGAATCTTTTTCCTGGGGTGGGTTGGGCCAGGGAACGACAATGAGGATGCCAAGTGTTGAATTCATTCCTTAATAATAAATGGTTTTATCGGGATGTCCAGTCGGTTGGGGCGAGGCAGTTTTTGGATGCTCTGGAAGGTGAGGATCTGCGGGTCAAAAAACTTGCCATCGTCGGTTTTTTGGCCAGGGTCCGGGTTGAAGAGTCTTCTGGACTTGTTCTAATCCAGGAAGGAACCCCAGGGGAGCGTCGGGCGGTTTTTGACGCGGTTTACAAACTTTTTGGCGGTGAGGAGGCTTTCAACAAGAAAATTACCGGCGATAGCTGGGCCATGGCAATCATGGAAAAGAAGGAGGAATTGGAGCGGGAACTGGAAAAGACCAGAAGCAAACGCGCAGGTTTGCTGTGGGGGGGGGTTGGGGTGGTTTCCGGACTGGTGGCTGGATGTTGGTTTTTGTTTACCCAAGGAGATTCACCCGGAGCGTCAGTGATCGAGGAAGCAAAAACTTATGCCCTGCCTGACCGCAAATCCGCCACATCCCTGATGACTTCCGTGTCGGTTTCCCAGCCGCCAACGGGGCAACAGGATTTACCTCAGCCTGGGTGGGCGGCCAAAACTTCCATGGAGGAGGAAACCATTGTTTCCAAACCGTCGATCCCGTCTGTTCCTCCGGAGGTCGTGTCCATGCCAGTGCAGGAGGCCAAGACGCCTGTTTCAATATCCCAGGAGATATTGGTGGGCGGAGAAGGGGGAACAATCAATGGCAAACCTGAACTGTCGGAAACATCTGATGCGGTCCATGCTGTTTTGGTCGAGTCCGTCTCTTCCATGGGGGGGGATGGCGCGGTGCAACCGACAACGGAGGTGTTGCATGTGACCGAACCGTCCAAGGTTATCCAGGTTGGTGACCCCAAGGGGGTCGTTGCGGGCGGCGAGGCGCAGAATGGTTTGCAGGAGGAGCCATTGCATTTTGTCACCTTGGAACCCTTGAGGGTTGTTGGTGAAGCAAAGCAGGGTGAAGGCGTCGGGGTGGACCCAAGATAACATTCTCATGTTTAGCAGAAGATTGACTATAAAAAGAAATTTTTGAAAAACCAGCGGGAGAGGGATCCCATGACGATCATGAGACCCGAACCGGCGGAGAAGATGAGGGCGAGGCGTCGGAGCAGGTCTTTGTTGACGACGGGCAGGAGCCGGTTGGAGAGATAAAATCCCAGCAGGATGGGGGGGACAAACGACAGTCCCAGCAGGGCTTCCCTGGTGCCGAAGCGATGGATGAAGGAGAGGGATATCAGGGAAATGACGATGCCAATGGAAAAAAAAGCTCCCAGGGTGGCGCGCAATCTTGGTCCCGAGACATGTTGGAACGCCAGAATCATGGGGGGACCGCCGGCGGAGGTCATGGTTCCAATCAGTCCGGACAGGAATCCTGCCACGATCAAAAGTCCGTGAGACGGTTGAAAAGGTCGAGTATTGGCACTCATGACCGATGCAACCACAATCAATAGTCCCATTGTAGAGACCAGGAGTTCGGAGGGGATGGCAACCATGGCGGCGGTTCCGGCCAAGGTTCCGGTGACACGTCCCCCCCAGGCCCAGGTGAGATTTTGCCAGCGAACCTCAGTGCGTTCCCTCCACCAAGTCAATGAGGTCAGAAAAAAGGTGGCGAACATCATCGGTCCAGGGATCAAGTCGGGTTGGATGAGCAGAAGGAGTGGGGCTGCGATCAGGGCGATCCCAAAGCCGATGGTTCCCTGGATCATGGCTCCAACGCCGACGGCAAGCCAGGCGGAGAGCAGTTGGAACCAGGGGAGGTCTGGGAGCATGGCGGCAGGGGAGACGTAGGTTATGATGTTACACTGAACTCAAGGATTGCGCCATTGGCAAAGTGGAAATCACGCAGTTTTTCATCTTCGATCTGGTGGAACCAGGCGTAAACAATCCGCAAAGTTTCCTCGTGGGCCACTGCCAGGGTGCTACCGAACGGCATGGAAAGGATGTATCGGAGACATTGCAGTACCCTGGACTTGTAGTCCAGCAACGACTCTCCCCCCGCAGGGCGGGTGGTGAGGGGAGCGTGGATAATGGCGGCAAAATAGTCTTCGACTGGTTTGCCGTTGAATCCGCTGCGGATGTCGTGCAATCCGGGTTGGATGATAATGGGAAGGTTGTGATGGCGGTTGATGATGGCGGCTGTTTGCAAAGCGCGTGGTAGCGGAGAAGAAAAAATCTGCTCCAGATGGACGTTGCGAAGGGTATCGCCGGCTTGTTCGGCCTGTTTGATTCCTGCTTCGGTAAGATGAACATCGTCGGAGGGATCATCGTTACACAATCCCAAAACGTTGTAGTTGCTCATGCCATGGCGTACCAAAAACAGCCTCATGGTGGTCCCTTATGGGTGTGTTCTGGACTTGAAATGTTGACCTTTCGACCGTTCCTTTGGTCGTACCCTATGCAAATACATGACGTGTTGTCAATTTCTCTCAATGGAGAATGGGTCAATGTTTTTTGACACCAGGATTGTTGGTCCTGGGAGAGTAAAGACTAAAACTATTGAAATTGTGTAGGTTTTGATAATTGGCAATCGAATTGCAGGTTCCCCTCCGAGGCATGACCGACGATTTGGCGGACCGGGGAGAATATTTCATGGGAATGAACAAGGAATGGTGGCTGCAACGGGTGGGGAGAACGGCATGGCTGGGTGGAATGGCGGTATGCCTGTTGCTGGTGGGTGGTGAGGCTGTCTGTGCCGAGAACAAGGTTCAGGCGTCGGTGAATACCCCCCGGGAAGCGGAAGACAAAACGACGCGGACACCATTGCACCAGGCCATCGAGGATGGCAACGCGGGTTTGGCCGAGAGTTATATCAAGGAAAAAAAGTGGATTAACGATCATGATGTTTTTGGTCTGACCCCCATGCACTTTGCGGTTATTAAGGAAAATGTGGGCCTGGTCAGGGGATTGTTGGCGGCGGGTGCCCAGGTTTCATTGGCGGACCGGCGTGGCGATACCCCTTTGCACATGGTGGCGGCGCACCAGGGTTCCCAGGAAATTGCCAAGGCCCTGCTGGATAGTGGTGCTGAACTGAATGCGGTCAACGGTCAGGGGAGTACCCCTTTGCACTGGGCGGCGAGTGAGGGCAATGTCGCCCTGGTCGATTTGTTTATCAGTCGGGGTGCCAACATTGACGGTACCGATGTCAAAGGGGAAACGCCGTTGCATTGGGCGGTGGACTCGTCGCGTCTGGAGGTGGTCAAACGGTTGTTGCGTGCCGGTGCCCTGCCGGGCAAGGCCAACCTGAGCGGACGTTCCCCGTTGCATTTAGCGGCGAGGAACGGTCAATTGGAAATCACCTCTCTACTTATGGAGCATGGGGCCGACCTCAAGGGACGGGGGGTTTCAGGGGATACCCCTCTGCATTGGGCTGCGGGCCAGGGTAGTGTGGATGTGGTTCGCATTTTATCGAAAAAGACCGAGATCGATCCCCGGGCCAAATATGGGGAAACCCCCCTCCACTGGGCGGCCTTTCGTGGCCATTATGACGTAGCGGCTCTTCTGTTGGAATCGGGGGCCGATGGTAATGCGCTGGACGCGCTGGGAAAAACCCCTCTGCAACTGGCGCAGGCAAAGGGACATGAAAAAGTTGTCAAATTGCTTCTTCCCCGAACTTCACTCAATACCGTCAATCGGACGGTGCCCCCAGTGCCAAGCCCCAAAATTTAACAAAATAAAATTTGTTTCCGCCATGAGAAAAGCCGGGCAAGTTCCGGCTTTTTTTGTTATTGCACCTTGAGTGTGGTTGGTGGCGGACGGTTGCCATTCGGTGATGATGGGTGTATGTTTCCCCCGCGACCCAAGGTGGTTGAGGTGAGGTGTTTTGGGTTTTACCGCTGGTTTCATGCCTCTCGATACCATTTTTCGGGTTTTTTCCGCCGACATTCAACCGGATCTGACCAAAACGATGCCTATCGACAAGCTGAAAATTTTTTCGGGAAATGCCAATCCGGAACTGGGGCGGCGCATCTGCGAATATTTGTCCATTGAACTGGCCAATGCCACCGTCAGGCATTTTTCTGACGGCGAAATATTTGTCCAGATCGATGAAAATGTTCGGGGACGGGATGTGTTTATCGTGCAGCCTACGTCATCTCCTGCCAACGATCATCTCATGGAATTGTTGATCATGGTGGATGCCCTCAGGCGGGCCTCGGCGGGACGAATTACGGCGGTCATACCCTATTTTGGCTATGCCCGGCAGGACAGAAAAGAGGCGGGAAGAACTCCCATCACCTCCAAACTGGTCGCCGATCTCCTCCAGGCCGCCGGGGTGCAGCGTGTGGTCACCATGGACCTGCACGCCGGCCAGATTCAGGGTTTTTTCAATATGCCGGTGGATAATCTTTACGCCACCCCGGTCCTCCTTGGAGCGGTCCGGCACCGAGGGATAAAAAATGGTGTCGTCATCTCTCCCGACGTGGGGGGGGTGGTCCGGGCCAGATCCTACGCCAAACGGCTGGATTTGGAACTGGCCATCATCGATAAAAGACGACCGGCGGCTAATATTGCCGAGGTGCATCACATCATCGGCGATGTCATGGGGAAAAATTGTATTATCGTCGATGACATGGTGGACACCGCCGGAACTCTGGTCAAGGCTGCTGATGCCCTGAAAGAGCATGGGGCCAGTAGTGTGATCGCTGTCGCCAGTCATGGCGTCCTTTCCGGACCGGCGGTTAAACGAATTCGAGACTCAGCCTCCCTGGAAGGTTTGATCGTTACCGATACCATTCGTCTTACCCCGGAAGCGATGGAATTGAAAAAAATTGAAAGCCATTCCGTGTCCAGCATTCTGGGAGAAGCCATTCGTCGGATCAGTGACGAAGAATCGGTCAGTTCCCTGTTTGTTTGAAGGCGTGCCGTCCGGTTGCAGGCAGCAGGGTCCGGCAGTTGCAGAAAAATGTTTTACAGGCACCATGTCGGTGTCTTGTGTTCATAATGATCGGCACCCCTGGAGGCCGATTATGACGGGGGATCTTCCCCCAATATTCAATTCATACAGTCTGAAATGGAGTCATGTCATGGCATTGATCAAAGCCACAAAAAGAGACGGGACCGGCAAGGGGGTGGCCCGTCAGCTGCGGCGGGATGGGCGTATTCCCGCCGTGCTTTACGGGGGTGGCAAGGGCAAGGGTAACGTCAATCTTGCCCTTGAACTGAGGGCCTTTTTGAAAACCCTCGAAGTCGAAGGATCCAACATTCGCGTCAAGGTCATCGATCTGAATATCGAAGGGGTGGGGAACGAAAAGGTTCTCATGCGTGGATTGCAGATTCATCCCGTCAGTGGATGGCCAGAGCATGTAGATTTCATGCGGTTTGACGCACACCAAAAAATTCAGGTGATGATTCCCGTTCATGTGATGGACGAGGACCAATGCCCCGGCCTGCGTGATGGTGGCATTCTCCAGTTGGTGCAACATGAACTGGATATTCATTGTCAGGCGGGTGCCATTCCCGAAGCCATCCACATTTCCATCAAGGGATTGGAAATCGGCCATTCGGTGCATCTGCGTGATATTCAACTTCCCCCAGGTTCCGAGGTTTACGGTGATCAAAGCATGACCATCGTATCCATTGTGGGGGTGAAAGCCGAACAGGCCGAAGATATGGATGTCGCGGTAACGGAAACCGCTCTGGATGGTGCGTCGGCTTCGACGACTTGATGGGATTGTGAGGAAGGGGATTCATGAAGCTTCTGGTGGGTTTGGGAAATCCCGGACCGAAATACCAGGGGACGAGGCACAACATCGGGTTTGATGCCGTAGCGTGCCTGGTGCGCCATTTTTCCTTGACTACCGGTGGGGAAAAGTTTGGCGGGTGGTTTGGTGCCGGACGGGTGGAGGGACAGTCCGTGGCGTGGCTGTGTCCGCAAACCTACATGAATCTGTCGGGTGATGCGGTCGGGCGGGCGGTGCAGTTTTACAAACTGGCTCCCGAGGATTGCGTCGTTTTTCACGACGACCTGGATATTGCCGTGGGTCGGATCAAAATGAAACAAGGGGGAGGGCATGGGGGGCACAACGGCCTGAAGTCCATCCAGGAGGTCCTCTCCTCCCCCGAATTTCAGCGCGTCCGCTTGGGGATAGGTCGTCCCCCAGGGTCCATGGATCCGGCCCGTTATGTGTTGGAACCCTTCTCCATGGAAGATCGCCCCGTTTTGGATGCGTCTTTGGCCAAATTACCGGAACTCTTGCCTTTTATTCTCCTGGGTGATCTTTCGGGTGCCATGAATCATTGGGGGCGCATGGCGCAACCCAAGGGTAAAAAGGGGGATGTTGTGCACAGGGAGGGATTGGAATAATCATGGCTCTGCAATGTGGCATCGTCGGTCTTCCCAATGTGGGGAAATCCACCATTTTTAACGCCCTGACCTCGGCGGGGGCGCAGATTGCCAACTATCCGTTTTGCACCATCGAGCCTAACGTCGGTGTGGTGACGGTGGGGGATCCGCGTCTGGACAAACTGACCCAAATGGTCAACCCGGCCAAGACCATTCCGACGATCATGGAATTTTTGGATATTGCCGGGTTGGTCAAAGGGGCGTCCAAGGGAGAAGGGTTGGGCAATCAGTTTTTGGGTAATATTCGTCAGGTGGACGCAGTGGCCCATGTGGTGCGTTGTTTTGAAAATGAGGATGTAACCCATGTGAATGGGACGATCGATCCGGTGGCCGATGCCGAGATCATCGAAACCGAATTGATGTTGGCCGATCTGGCCAGTGTGGAAAAACGTCGGGATTCGGTGATACGCAGGGCACGTTCCGGGGATAAGGAAGCCCGTATTCAGACGGCGGTTTACGACAAGGTCATTTTGGGGCTGAACGCTGGCAAACCCATACGTTCCCTGGGGTTGTCCCCCGAGGAAAAAGCGGTGTTGCGTGATCTTTTTCCCCTGACGGCCAAGCCGGTTTTGTATGTGTGCAACGTCGATGACAAGTCGGCGGCCCAGGCCCAGATTCCCGGCCAGCATCCCATGACCGATGCCATTCGTGCACGGGCAGAGCGGGAGGGGGCGGAGGTGGTGGCCATTTGCGGTGCCATGGAGGCGGAGATTGCCCAGTTGGCTCCCGATGAAAAACAGGTTTTTCTGGAGGATCTGGGTCTCAAGGAACCGGGACTCAACCGGATGATCCGCCACGCTTATCGTCTGCTGGGGCTGATGACCTTCTTTACGGCAGGTCCCAAGGAAGTGCGGGCCTGGACGGTGGTTGAGGGATCCAAGGCACCGAATGCCGCCGGGGTGATCCATACCGACTTTGAGCGGGGATTCATTCGGGCAGAGGTCATTTCCTTCGATGATTTTGTGAGTTGCGGTGGCGAGGCGGGAGCCAAAGAAAAGGGAAAGTTGCGTGTGGAAGGCAAGGATTACACCGTAATGGATGGCGATGTCATGCACTTTCGCTTCAACGTGTAGAAAAAACTCCGGGCGGGGTGTTGCCTTGCCAGAATCTGAGTCTGGCCATGAAGCTTTCGGGGTTGCGCCGGGTGACGGTAGCCCCGAGTTTTGGGAAGCAATGGTTGTAAAATCTGCTTAAACTGAACCGAAAGGCGGCAGCGCGACAGGCGGCGACTAGGTGTTCATGCTCGGCATGGTGGCGCGGACGCACCCTATCGTAGCTTTCCAACAGGGCATGTATTCGCTCTGGGTGCGGTTTACCCAGGTCATCCTGGCACCAGGAACACAGGCAGATGGCGAGGTCGTACAGCCATGGTCCGTGGCAGGAACTGTAAAAATCGATGATTCCCGTCAGTTGGTTATCGCAAAACAGGGTGTTGTCGGGGAACAGATCGGCGTGACACAGTCCTGTGGGTAATGGCAGCGTCAGCCAATGATCTTGCAACCATGCCAGTTCCCCTTTGAGCCAGGCGACGATGTCCTGGTCGATGGTATCGAGGGTGGTACTGAGTTGATGGATCATTTTTTCCCAGGCCTCGGATCCCATGGGATTGGGTCGGGGAGGGGAGGAGGTGTTGCCGTGGATGTGGATGCGTCCAAGGGCGGTTCCGAGTTGTCGGCATTGATCTGGGGTGGGGGGATCGGGGGAGATACCGGGCAGAAGCGTGACGATGAGGGCGGGACGACCGGATAGGGAGAATATGGCTTGGCCGTGGTGGTCTTTAATGGGGGATGGGACGGGCAGACCTGCGTGGACGAGTTTGTCCAGAAGGGTCATGGTGAAGGGCAGGGATTGGGCTTCTTCCGGGTTTTCCACCAGGGTGAGGATGAACTGTCCCTGGGTGGTTGTCAGGCGAAAGTTGCTGTTGATGATGCCCTGGGCGATGCTGTGCAGGTGCAGGGGTTGGCCGAGAGAACGGCTGTGGGTGAACAGTTCAAGGTCGGGCAGATGGACGGGGGTGTAAACCGACACGGGAGTCTCCATGGGGAGGGGGGTTGATGTCTGGGACCGGGATCATCTTGGCATTGACTGGGGCATCGGGTGCGATCTACGGTCTGCGTCTGGCGGAAACGTTGCTTGCGGCGGGGGAGGATGTGGATCTCCTGCTATCCACCGCATCCCGTACTGTACTGGCTCAGGAATGTGGACTCAATGTTCAGGGTGATGGGGATGCGGTGGTGGCCGCATTCAGGGGCCATTCCGTCCATCCCGAGGCCGATATTTTGTACCGGCGTTTGCGGCACCATGGGATATTGGATTGGCATTCCGGGTTGGCTTCGGGGTCGGGGGGGCGGCGCAGAATGGTGATCTGTCCCTGTTCCATGGGGACGACGGCAGCGGTGGCCATGGGGTTGTCGGATAATTTAATCGAGCGGGCCGCCGATGTGGTGATCAAGGAGCGGGGATTATTGATTGTGGTCCCCAGGGAAACTCCTCTTTCGGTCATTCATCTGGAGAACATGCTGCGGTTGGCGCGCCTGGGGGTTATCCTTTTGCCGGCTTCTCCGGGTTTTTATCAGGGGCCGCAAAATGTTTTGGATCTGGTGGATTTCATTGTTGCGCGGGTTTTGGATCAATTGGGGCTGTCGCAGCAGATATTGCAACCGTGGGGGAAATGAAGGGGGAGTTTTTTGCCATTCGGATCTGGGTGGAGTAGACTGCCGGAATGGAGGATCGGGGGGAGTTTGATTGGGAGTGCCGCGCATGGGAAAAAAAGTTGAGGTTTTGGCACCGGCGGGGAATCTCCCTTCCCTGCGCGCTGCGGTGGATCATGGTGCCGACGCGGTGTATTTTGGTTTTCGCAATGCGACCAACGCTCGCAACTTTGAAGGGTTGAATTTCAGCCTGAGCGATGCCGAGGCGGGTATTGACTACGCCCATCGGCATGGTGTCAAGGCCAATGTGGTGTTAAACACTTTTCCCCAGGCGGACGATCCGGGGCTTTGGTATCGAACGGTGGATCAAACCGTCACCTTAGGGGCCGATGCCATCATCATGGCCAACCTGGCCCTGCTGGATTATTGTCACAAGACACATCCAAAACTCCCCATTCATCTGTCGGTACAGGCTTCGGCCAGTAACGCCCCCGCCATCAATTTTTATCGGCGTCATTTTGGCATCGACCGGGTGATTTTACCTCGGGTATTGACGGTTGGGGAAATTCGCTCCTTGCGGGGGCGGACCGACGTGGATCTGGAGGTGTTTGCCTTTGGTGGTTTGTGTGTCATGGCGGAGGGTCGATGTTATCTTTCTTCTTTTGCTACGGGGGTGTCGCCCAACGTCGAGGGGGTTTGTTCCCCAGCCAGGGCGGTTCATTTTGAAAATTCCGGGGGGCGTTTGAAAACGCGGTTGGGGGAGGTATTGATCGCCGAGTATGGTCCTGGGGAAGACGCCGCCTATCCGACCATCTGCAAAGGGCGGTTTGATGCCAATGGTCAGGTATATCACACCATGGAGGAGCCGGGATCGCTGAATATTTTGGAAATGTTGCCTGAGGTGATCGAGTCGGGGGTAGTGTCGTTGAAGATTGAGGGGCGACAGCGTACCAAATCCTATGTGGCGACCGTCACGCGTATCCTCAGGGAGGCGGTGGATTCCTATTATGAAGCCCCCACCTTGTTTCGCGCCAAGGGCAAGTGGATCCGGGAGTTGAATGCAACTTCGGAGGGGGCCACCCACACCCTTGGAACCTATGAACAACGGTGGCAGTGATGCGAATCAGTCTGGGGCCGTGCCAATTTGACTGGGGAAAAAATGCCCTGAAGGATTTTTATCGGCGGATGGCTTTTGAAACCCCGGTGGATATTCTTTATATTGGCGAGGTAGTTTGTTCCAAACGACAATCCTTGACCCCGGAGGAGATGGTTGATTTGGCCAGGGAGTTGGGACCGTCGGGTAAGGAGGTGGTGTTTTCTACCCTGGGATTGGTCATGAATGCGGGGGAGGAGGATTTATTGTACCGGATGGCCGTTGCCGCCCGGTCGGGTGGTTGGTGGTTGGAGGCCAACGATATGGGGGGGATTGCTGTAGGCGAGGGCAGGCCTATGGTTGCGGGGCCGCATATCACCACCTACAACCCTGAAACGGTCGTTTTTCTCCAGCGGGTGGGTGTCAGACGTGTGGTGTTTCCGGTGGAGCTGTCGGCCTTGGCGATGGGGGACATGATCCGGCGGCATGGCGGGGAGGTGGAAACGGAAATTTTTGCCTATGGCAAGCTTCCGCTGACGTTTTCGGCCCGTTGTTACACGGCGCGGGCGTTTCGATATTCCAAGGCCAATTGTCAGTTCAAGTGCGGCGATTTTGCCGATGGTATGACCATGCGCACCCAGGAGGGGGTTCCTTTCCTTGCCATCAACGGCACCCAAACCATGTCGCATCGGGTTTACAACCTTGTGGACGAGACGGATCGGTTAGAGGCCATGGGGGTGGGGGTGGTGCGTTTGTCGCCCCAGAGTCTGGGGATGGCGGAAATTGTGGCGGTTTGGAAGGATCGGCTGCAACGACGCATGAGTGGTGGGGAGGCGTTTCGCCGTTTGTTGGAACTGAATGGCGGTGAGCCATTTTGCAATGGTTATTTTAATGGGCGGCCTGGTCTTGAGTTTGTTGAACCGGAGGTGCGACCGCAGTGACCGATGTAAGTATCGTAAAAAGCTAAAGTTTTTGACTTTGATTTTGATTTTACTGCCCCCCAAGGGGGGTCTAGGGGCGCAGCCCCAGGGTTTTGATTTTGTTTTTTTGCCCGAAGGGCATCATGTTCACAGGCCCGTTCGAGGGATTGAAACCTGTTTTCAAGTCCGGGCCTATCCAGAGGAAAAAACGATGCAAATTGATAATGCGATATTGGATCAGATCACCCAGAATGTGTTGGGGGTATTTAACATGGTTGGGCAGACCCGGGAGGAGATGACGCGCAAAATCCGGGATTTGGTCCAGGAGGGGGTAGAACATTTTGATTTGGTGAGCCGGGATGAATTTGACGCTGCCCGGGAACTTCTGGGCAAGACACGAATCAAGCTGGAGCAGCTTGAAAAACAGGTGGCGGAGATGGAAAAAGCCTGAGATTAAAAATGGGCTAAGGTGGTTGTGAGGGTGCCGGAATGTGGGGTTTTGATCGTTGAGGGGCGGGGTGTTTGTTTTCCGGCTCCTATAAAGGGTGAGGGGATCGCATGCTGGCCCGTGTGCAGACGGTTGGCCTGGACGGGATACAAGCCGTCCCTGTCGAGGTGGAAGTGGACGTTGGTTCCGGTTTGCCAACCTTGGGCATCGTGGGCCTGGCGGAGGGGGCGGTACGCGAGGCCAAGGATCGTGTGCGCGCGGCACTAAACAATTCGGGTTTTCATTTGCCGCCGAAAAGGATCATTGTCAATTTGGCCCCGGCGCATTTGCCCAAGGTTGGGTCTTCCTACGATCTTCCCATGGCTTTGGGATTGTTGGGGGCCATGGGAAAGTTGCCCGGAGAATCTTTGGCGGGGTGTTTGTTTTTTGGTGAATTGTCTTTGGACGGGCGTTTGCGGGGGGTTCCCGGGTCGTTACCAGCGGCGTTGTTTGCCCGGAAAAATGGGTTTTCCCGCATGGTGGTGGCCAAGGATAACGGTAGTGAAGCCGCTTTGACCCCTGATGTCGTGGTGTACGCTGCGGAGACATTATTGGATGTGGTCCGGCATTTGTTGGGGGAATCGGTACTGCCGTCGCTGGTTCCCACCGATTGGCGCGGTTGGAAAGAGGAGGCCAGGGCGGAAGTTCCCGATATTGCCGAGATTAAGGGACAGGAATATGCCAAGCGTGCCCTAGAAATTGCGGCGGCGGGGGGGCACAACATGCTGATGACTGGACCGCCTGGGTCGGGAAAAACTTTTTTGGCCAGGGCGTTGCCTGGGATACTCCCGGAGATGTCATTGGATGAGGCACTGGAGGTAACAGCGATTCATTCGGTTGCCGGTCGGTTGTCTCCGAGTCGGCCATTCATTGCCAACCGTCCGTTTCGCAGTCCCCACCACACCGCCTCCAAGGTATCTTTGGTGGGCGGGGGGGGTAGTCCCCACCCGGGGGAGGTGAGTTTATCGCACAAGGGGGTGTTGTTTTTGGATGAGATCCCCGAATTTAGCCGGACGGTATTGGAAGTATTGCGGGAGCCTCTTGAATCTGGGGAGGCGCACATATCGCGTGCCGCCTATACGGTGCGTTTTCCCGCCGATTTTCAACTTTTGGCGGCTTGCAATCCATGCCCCTGTGGTCACCTGGGTAATGGGAGCCGTCCATGTCGTTGTTCACCCTCCCAGGTCATTGGATATCAATCACGCATTTCTGGTCCCCTGTTGGATCGTATCGATCTGCATGTGGATGTGCCACCGGTCCCCACCGACATATTGGTGGAGTTGCCCAGGGGAGAGGTTTCCGAGAAGGTGCGCGAGCGGGTCATGCGGGCACGGGGGCGGCAGTATGAGCGCAACGGTATGGGGATACGCAACGCGGCGTTGAGCGGAAAGGGATTGGAGAGTCACACCGCCCTTGTCGGTCCGGCGCGACAGATATTGCTGGACGCAGGGAAAAAGTTGGGCTTTTCAGCGCGTGCCCACAGCCGGTTGTTGCGTGTGGCCAGAACCATCGCCGATCTGGCGCAGGTTGGTGACATTGGGGTGGAGCACATGGCCGAGGCGATTCAGTTCAGGGTTGGAAGTGGGATTTGGGGTGGGACGTTGTGAGGCAAGGGGGTTGGTTTGGGGGCTTCGCCCCATATGCGCTAACTTGAACATGATGCCCTTCGGGCAAAGAAACAAAATCAAAACCCTGGGGCTGCGCCCCTAGACCCCCCTTGGGGGGCAGTAAAATCAAAGTCAAAATCAAGTTCAAAACCAAAACCTTGGAGGCTCCGCCTCCAAACCTCCGCCGGGGGGGATGATCCCCCCCGGACCCCCGCAATATTTTTTACGTCAGCTCCCCTTGGTCCCACCTGACTTTTTTGAATAATTATAGCCGCCATAGGAATAATAGCTGGAATAATAATAACCATGCCGTCGTTTGGACTTGAATTGATTCAACACCACGCCAACGATGGGAACATTGGTGCGGCGCATGTGGGCAATGGAAGTGTGAATCATAGGAAACGGCGTCGATTCCGCATGACAGACACAGATGTTGGCGTCGGCAATGGCACCGATGATCAGGCTGTCAGCCACAGCATGGGTCGGCGGCGTATCAATGATGACCCGATCAAACCGTTCGGACAACTGTTTCAACAAATCCTGAAAAACCTTGGAGGAGAGCAACACATGGGGATTGGGAGGCTGATCGCCGGAAGGCATCACAGTCAGGTTGGTCCCCGGAATATCATGAAGGCATGCGGACTGCGGTTGCGTACCATTGATCAGATTGGATAATCCGGGAGAATCCTTATCGATGCCAAAAATTTTGGCAATGGACGGTCGCCGGAGATCGCCATCAATGAGCAAAACCTTCTCCATGGGACTCATGGCCAAAGAAAGGTTGGCAGAAATAGTGCTTTTACCCTCCCGAGGTACGGTGGATGTGATGGCGATCACCCGAAACTTTCGTTCCTGCTCGGAAAGTATCAACGCAGCGCGCACCGTGCGGATGGATTCAAAAAATGGAGAATGATCCTGGTTGATAAATAACTGCCCCATGGTTACCGCCTCTTTTTTCCAACGTTTATCCACGACCAGAGGAACGGTTCCCAGACAGGGAAGTTTTAGTTTTTGTTCTATATCGTCGGTGGAACGGATGTAATCGTTCATGTTTTCTGACAAGAGTGCCAACAAGACAGCAATTACCAGTGTCGTTAAGGCGGTAAAAAGAACAATCTGTTTTTTATTGGGTTTGTTGGGGGCCATGGGGGCGATAGCCGGATCGATAACACGAGCATTCAGTGCCTGTATATCATTCGCCTGCACGGTACCGGTAGCATCAGTCTCCTTGGTACGGGTAAGGAAAAGATTGTAGAGCTGCCGGTTGGTAGCCACCTCCCTCTGCAAAACATCGAGTTCCGCCTCCTCACGATTGATCTGTTGCAGCTCCTTTTTGACGGATTCAAAACGTTGCTCCACCCCCGACGCATTGGATGCGGCAATACGATAGTCTTGAACAATGGCATCGGCAAGCATCAAGGCCTGTTTTTGTAAATTGTTCCTGGCCGATGACAAATCGGACTTGGCCGATATCATGCGTGGATGCTCCGGCCCGTATCGTTGCACCAAGTCTGCCATTTCGCGCTCTTTGGTGGCTTCAAGCTTTTGCAGTTCCTGAATGACGGGACTGTTCAAAATGGCCGGAATCGCAAGCAGGGCACTCATGGATTTATTGGCCCGGTCCACCATTTCATACAGTTGTCGTTTTTCATTGCGTTCACGTTGCGCTTGCATCAACGAAGTGGTCAGCTCATTCAACTGCTTGGAAGCGATGCTGTTGACCCCTTGAACGTCCACCAAGTGATGCCGTTCGCGATAATCCTGCAATCGGCTTTCGGATATTTTTAATTTTTCTAGCAGACCAGAAAGCCTTTCACTGAGCCAACTGCTCGATTTGCTACTGATGTTTTGCCGCGCCTCCAGGTTGCTGGCAATATAGACTTCGGCCATGGTGTTGGCGACCTGGGCAGACAACTCCGGGTCATAGGATTCAAAGGAGATTTTAAGTAATTGACTGGCCGGGACGTGCCAAATATTCATTTGGCCTTGCAGTTGGGCGATAAGACCGTTGCGTTTTTTTTTCTCCAGCAACTGGGGGGTATCCTGGGATCGCGTATCCACCGTTCCAAGCTGGACCAACTCTTTGACCAGATCCGGCACATAATCGCGCCAATGGAATCGATGGCTCGTAGAGGCTGGTTTGAATTCACTGTGTTCGTCAAGCCCAAGGGCGACGACAACCCGATCCATCATTTGACGGGATTGCAAGACGGCAACCTGGGTATTGAAATATTCGCGGGATGGTCCGTCGATACCATACAATTCATCGATGGAGACCAGTTTGGTTGGCTTGTTTTCGATGAGAAGTGTGGCTGTCGCCAGATAGCTCGGCTTGATGGAGGAAACCATAAGCATAGCTAGAATGGAAACCCCGACCACCAGAAAGATGATGCTCCAAAGATAAGCGCGGATACTCTGCCAAATAAGGCGCAAACGGTTTTCTTCACGTTTGGTTTCGTTGATCAGGGGGAACAACGCGTGCAGATCGGTACTCATTAGAAAAATCGTCTTTCCACAGTAATCATATCTCCAGGGAAAACGAAATCATCAAGATTGGAGGGTTGTTTCTCATTTTTCTCGTCTGGACCATCCCGATCTCCACGGATAAATATTTTGCCTTTATCGGCCCGGTTGGTGAAACCTCCCGCCAGACTGACCGCTTTTTGCAGAGTCAGACCGGGAATATAGGGAAACCCGCCCGGCTGATTGACTTCCCCTTTAATAAAAAATTTTCGATATTCGGTGACCTGGGCACTGACTCCGGGGTTAACCAAAAACCGTCCTTTCAATCGGGCGGTGACCAACTGTTCCAGTTCTCGCACCGTAAGCCCCCCGACCCGAACCTGGCCGAGAAGGGGAAACGTGATAGACTCCGATTCTCCGATAAGAAAATCACTGCTCAAATCCGGCTCTCCGAAGACCTGAATACTGATTTTGTCGCCAGCGGCCAAACGATAGGTCGTATTGTCCGAAGACAGGCCCTCGGAAGAAACCAATAACGCAACAATTACAAAAACAAGCACATGTGCCACACAACGCATCAAACGATGCGGGATTGTTTGCATTGCTGCGTCTTGACCGTTCACCATCATTTGATAAACCCATCCTGCAATAATCGATGGAACACCCGCGAAAGCCAAGCTACGAAATCCTCGGTCGGATCGCGACCCTTTTGACTCCAGCGGCAACCATTGTAACCTTCCAGGATCGAATCGGCCAACCATAAAGAAAGCGTTGCCTCAAGAAAAATACTGCCTGGGATGCGAACAAAGACATAAGGTGCGTGTTGTAAAGTAGTGGAAATGTGTGTTAGCTTTCTCCTGCATGGGGAGAGTTGGCAAGGGGGTTGGCGCAGCCTGAAATCGAACATTGGCCCCGCGATGAAAATCACTGGACAGGTCGTTGTCGATCAAAAAATTCCTCATCGGATGTCGTCGGGGATCTCAAAGGTTTTTTGTGGCCCGCACTCCCGTAAGTTAACCAACAATGATTAACCAAGTCGAGAAACGGATGTTCCGCAGTCCCGGGAGCAGACAAAACAGGGGTTTTCAATGGAGGGAGGGTTGGGGAGGATCATTTTTATCAACCGTTATTTCCATCCCGACCATTCGGCCACGAGTCAACTTCTGTCCGACCTTGCCTTTGATCTTGCATCGCATCACGCTGAGGTGCACATAGTGACATCCAGGATGCGTATTGACGATCCATCCGCCGGACTGCCCCCATTTGAGCAGGTCAACGGAGTCCTGGTCCATCGCCTTTGGACGACCCATTTCGGTCGTTACACCATGGTTGGCCGCTTGATGGATTATCTTACCTTTTACTTTTCTCTTTTCATCAAGCTGCTGTTTTTTGTTCGTAAAGGTGACACGGTTGTTTGTAAAACCGATCCCCCCCTGGCCTCTGTCATAGCCCTCCCTGTCATCCGTTTTCGCAATGCTCGCCTGGTCAACTGGCTCCAGGATCTTTTCCCGGAAGTTGCGGAAAACCTGGGAACCATTGGCCTGGGCGGAGTCATGGCGGGAATTCTTCGCCGCCTCAGAAATCGTTCTCTAACGGGAGCAGAGATCAACGTAGCGATTTCGGAAGGAATGGCCCAGGCTCTGCGCCGACAAAACATCCATCCCCAGCGCATCCGGGTACTACCCAACTGGTCCGACAGCACACGTATTTTCCCGGTGGCATTGGAAAAAAATCTGCTCCGACACCAATTGGGACTGGAAAAATATTTTGTGGTGGGATATTCCGGCAACATGGGGCGGGCGCATGATTTTAATACCATCCTTGAAGCCGCACAGAAGATCGAGCATCATTCCGAGATTGTCTTTGAATTTGTCGGTGGTGGCGTTCGTCTGCCATGGATTATAAATGAAGTCAAAAGGTTAGGATTGAAAAACGTCCGATTTCGATCTTACCAATCCCGTGACACCCTTGCCGAATCCATGAGCGTAGCCGATGTTCATCTGGTTTCGCTCATGGCCTCCCTCGAAGGTTTGTGTGTCCCTTGCAAATTTTATGGCGTCGCCGCCGCAGGCAAACCGATTGTTTATGTGGGTGCCCCCGAGGGAGAACTCAGCGGGCTGATACAAAAATATCGCTGCGGGGTGCATGTCAACGTCGGAGATGCCGAAGGTTTGGCGAATCAGATCCTTGCCCTGCGCCATGATTTGGAAATGCGAAAAAAACTTGGCGACAATGCGCGATCCCTGTTATTGGCGAACCATGATTACAAACAGGCCATGGCGGCCTGGAGGGAAGTTCTCGGTCAATTTGTCAATGGGGGCGGGCCTGGATAAGTCGGATTGGCCTCGGATTGCGCGTAGAGACCGGAAAACTATTGAAAAAAAAAGAAGGAGTCTGGGGAATTCTTTCCCCAGGGTTTTGACTCTAGACATTGCGCCCTTCGGACAAAAAAAACAAAACCCTGGGGCTGCGCCCCTGGCCCGACTTTCGCGATTCGCTTCTATGGAAAATAAATTTGGCCGGTTTCCGACAAAAAAACTGCGGAGGTCATACAACTTGGTCGAGTATGGTGTCCATGGAGTCCAGATTGCGGTAGGGAAATGGATATACTGTCCCCGGAATTCTGATCCAGATTGCGGTAGGGAAATGGATATACTGTCCCCGGAATTCTGATCAAAAGACATGTCGATTCATGCCTTCCGGTTACGCAGGCGATTAACGGCATCTTTGGCAGGAACAACCTCGCCCAGATCAATCTCCTGATTGCCCATGGCCAACAGCTTGAGCATGGCCAGGGTTTCCTGGGTCTGTTCGTAGGATTCAATGTCCTGTAGAACCGCTTTGGCCTCCCCATGGAGAGTAATGATCACGGGATTGTTGCCTTCTGCCAAGCCGCGAATGACCTCGGGTGCATGGGCCTTCAAATAGCTGATGGGTTTAACCTGTTCTGATAGTTTCATGTCATGTCTCCTTTTCTTGGACCAGAATAAAGACTCTATTTTGGTTTATCAACCATGTCCACCACCCGTCGCACCTACTCCGTCCGCCTGACCGCCGAAGGGGGGCCGTCAGGTGGTGGCGGAATTGAATGAGAAGCTGTCTGGCAAAAAAAAATTATACACACTTTGCAAGGTAACCGTTCAGTCCCCCCCCCTTTTTTTTCTTTAAAAGTATTGCGGGGGTCCGGGGGGAGAACCTCCCCCCGGACCCCCGCAATAATTAAAACCGAATTATTAAAAAAACTAAAAATTATTTTTTTTGGAAAACATAAGCACCACGATAAACAATCCAATGCCCGGCAATCAGGCAATCCATCTCGGTGCGCAGAAAACACGCCAAAGCCTCCCGGGGATGACACACCACCGGTTCGTTTTCATTAAACGAAGTATTTAACAACAGAGGCACCCCTGTTCTATGGTAGAAGTGTTCGATAAGTCTAAAGAATAAAGGATTTTGTTCCTCGGTTACCGTTTGCAGACGGCCAGAACCATCGACATGGGTAACTGCAGGAATCAGGGTTCGTTTTTCTTGCCGGACTGGAAAGACCTGCGTCATAAATGGGCAATCGACATCCGCATCGAACCATTCACCAACCCTCGCACGCAGAATGGAAGAGGCGAAAGGACGGAAGGATTCGCGCCGTTTAATCTTGGAGTTGAGTATTTCGCGCATGTCGGCCCGGCGAGGATCGCCCAGTATGGAACGGTTTCCCAAAGCCCTCGGGCCCCATTCCATGGCCCCCTGAAACCATCCGACCACTTTTCCCCCCTGAATCTGTTCCACTGTCCAATCGATGACGGCGGCATCATTTTCCATTCGGAGCACAAGACAGCCCGATTTTTCCAGATCGTCACTTTGCTGATGAATCCATTCTCCAATTTTTTCGTTGGAAAAAGCGGGGCCCCAATAAGCATGCCGCATGGTCAACTCCAAGGTCGGCCCAGTTTGCTGCCGCATCCAGACCATCATGGCCGCCCCCACCGCCCCCCCGGCGTCTCCGGCAGCGGCCTGGACATAGAGATGCTTAAACGGGGTGTTGGCCAAAATCTTGCCATTGGCAACCGAATTCATGGCACACCCTCCAGCCAAAGTCAGTGATTTTTCATTATAGATTTCATGGAGATAACCAAGAAGATGAAAAAGTGCTTTTTCATACATCGCCTGCACCGAATGGGCAATATCCTTGTGGCGCTGCAACAAAGGTTCCCCAGGAAAACGCGGTTTTCCTAAAAGTCTGGTCATGTTTTCTTTATTAAACAGGGGAGCCAGTTCGGGGAGTCCCCCCTCCCAATGAGAAACCGACTGATGTTTATGATGCATAAAATAATCAAGATCCAGACTAAAACAACCACGATCTCCCAAGCGCACCATTTTTTCCATTTCATCCATGTACTTCAGAGCACCATAAGGAGCCAATCCCATCACTTTGTATTCATCGCCATAATTTAAAAACCCCAAATATTGGGTTAACGCCTGATAAAACAAGCCCAGTGAATGGGGAAAATTGATGCCACCGTCGAGACTGAAGCGTTTGTCCACCCCCATTCCCCACGCACTGGAACGAAAATCGCCAAAACCATCGATGGAAAGTGTCACCGCCCGGTCGAAAGGAGAAGCGAGAAAAGCGGAAGCAAGATGAGCCTGGTGGTGCTCGATACGGACGATGTCTCCGAAAAAACGAAATCCAGGTGAACACAGCGGATGGAGTTCGTCGCGAATGGAAAAACGTTTGCGTGCGCTTTGAAGGCGATGGCGGAGAAACCCCGGATGGGTGACAGATTTAAGGGCAAACATAATTTTCGCCCCCATATTGGCACGCGGATCGGTGTTAATGGCGACGACATCCACCCTTTCAAGGGGAATGCCTGTAGCTTCCAGGCAACAGCGTATGGCATGGGAGGGAAATCCGGCCCAATGTTTGATACGACGAAATCTTTCCTCCTCCACCGCGACGACGAGACGCCCATCGATCAGGAGGGCAGCGGCTGCGTCGGCATGATAGGCGTTAATTCCGAGAATGACCCGCATCTAAATATCCAATATTATAGTAAATCTTCAGATTCATCCTCATGCAGGATAATTTCGTAAATTTATCATTAACAATCATGGTAATTTTCTCGGCCTGACATATGAAAAAATATCCTTTAAAGAAAATGGGTTGGAATAGCCTGCGACCTGATTGTTTAGCATGCTTTTTGCGTATAGCCCCACAATAGCGTCCATCCGGGGGTGGAACTACCGTAAAAAATTACGAAAAATGGGGGAAAAGCAGGACATGCGCATCAGGTCCAAAACGGCTTTGTTCCATTTTCGCTCCCTTCCGATCCGAAGAATACCTTGCCCTGAATCGGTATGAACAGGATTACCCACCCACATCTGAAAAAAATGTGGTCCTTCCGGAAATGTTTGGCATTTACGGCAGTTGTGGTCCTTTTTACCTGCATTCTTTCATCCTTGCCAGTCTCCGCAACCCCCATCCCCTCCTATTTTTCTGTACAGGTTTCAACCTTTATCAACCTTGATTTTGCCCTTGAAGAATTGCGAACCCTGGAAAAGAAGGGATACAAGCCCTATGTGCTTTTTGTCCCAGGAAAACGCCGCCTGAGCACCTACACCGTCAACATAGGCAGGTTCAGCGACAAAATACGGGCGGAACGATTTCGGGCCGTGCTCATGGAACGCGATCCGGAGAAGACCGGCAACGCCCGAATACGCGAAACCGAGGCCCCTCTTTTCCGCCCCATCCACGATCATGGCACCCTTGTTTCCACCATGGGGGAAACGATGGAAAAGGTCCCTGGTCTCCCCCCTGCTGCAACGACCCATGAAAAAACCGATATGGGTCCCTTGCAATTGGATTACACTCTCACGGAACCGGTTGAAAAATCCGGGTCCAGCCCTACCGAGCCAACCCCATCCGAAACTATTTATTCCGTGCAGGTTTTTTCCTCCCCTAACATTGAAAACGCCAGAAATGCACTGCTGTCTACCGCAAACAAGGGGCACCCGGCCTACCTGCTCTTGATTCCTGGGAAACGCCATGCCGCGATGTACACTGTCAACGTAGGAAATTTTGCCGACAGACAGAGCGCGGAACAACTGCAAGCGACCATAATGCAACAAGACGGGCCAAATGCCCGCAACACACAGATACGCCAAACTGAAGTCACTCTTTTTCAACCTATCGAGACCCAATCCCCCCATTTTTTCGCGGAGAAACCCGCGCAAGACAACGAAACGCCTCTTGAAACCGCAAACCCTCCCCCAGAAGAGGGTCCTGTAAAAAACGCTGGGACGACCGACCAACCTGTTTCGGACGGACCAACCACCCCAGACAACCCCCGTCTGTCACCAAACCCAGAATCCCCTGTATCGTTTTTTTCGGTGCAGGTTTTATCATTTCGCGCCATCGAAAACACCCATAACGCCCTGACAGAGTTGGAAAGCAAAGGATACAAACCCTATCTGCTCCTTGTTCCTGGAAAACTTCATTCCGCAATGTATACCGTCAACATCGGAAAGTTTACCGACAGGCAACAAGCGGAACAATTGCGAACAGCCTATATGGAACGCGATCCACAAAACGGGATCCACACCCTCATCCGCGAAACCGAGTTCCCTCTTTACCAACCCTTGGGTGCCGACGCTACCCGTCTTCCCGAGGAAAAAACCATCCAGGAACAGACACCGCCATCCCTCGCCATTGGAGATGCGTCCCATTCCCAACCCCCTTCCCCACCGGAAGAAAAAAGTTCTGTTTTAACGGATTCCCCAATCTCCGAAAACAAAGCGGAGAAAATTATCGACAAGCCGTCCGAAATCAAGGATATTTCTGCGCCCCGTTCTTCGGGGACCAGCGATTCTTCGACAGGCGGTACCAATCCTTTGGAATCCTCTGGCGTGCGTCTTACCCTGAATACGGAGATGGGATACAACGACAATTATTTCAATACCGAAAACGACGCCCAATCGAAAGAAACTTTGCGACTGAAACCAGGTATTTCCTGGAGCACCGAGTGGGGGTCATCCAATCTGGAGACAAGCTATAATGGAGATTTTGGCTATTATCCAGGCTCATCCGCAGATAATTTTTCAGATGGATCTCTTAAGACCAGCCTGAAAATGGCCCTAAATGAAAGGCTGGGGATGGACATCAAGGCGTCTTACCAGACAGGACATGATGATCGTGGGTCCGATGATCAATTGCCCGGCACGCAGACCCCCAATTTATGGCAAAAACCAAAAACCGAGGGATCTTTCACCTTGGGCAACCCAGAGTCCATCATCAGCTCCAGAATTACCAGCCGTTGGGAGAATACCATCTATACCAACAACCATGACATCACCGGAAATCTTGAAAAGACAGAGGTTGGCAACCAACTGGAGCTAACCTACAATTACAGCGAGATGACCCATTGGCTTTCTGGCCTGGAATACACAAATTTTGATTACGCCATCCGCACCGCACAGAACAGTTTTAATCTGTTTTATTATATAGGCGCGCAGTGGGATCCCGGTGATGTCTTTAGCACCAAGGTCAAGGTTGGAACCAGGGAGAAGCGGTTTGACAATACAGATTCTAATAGTGATTTTTCCAGTTTGGGATGGGATGGAGAGTTAACATGGCGCCCTCTGGAATATTCCAAGCTGACCCTGTCAACGGGATTGGACACTGCGGAATCCAGCGGGGGGACAGCCGATTTGAACGTGGAAAGAAAGCTTTCGTTGACTTGGAAGCATGACTGGACGGAAAGCGTTTCTTCGGATCTTGGGACCCACTGGACCTTTACGCGTTACGTCGGCGAGAATGAATCCCGGAGGGACCAGCTTTGGAAGCCATCCATTGGCGTCAGTTATAAAATTCGCGACAACATTTCACTTTCCAGCAAATATGAAATGACGCAAAAAAATTCAAACCAGGCCGGCACAAGTTACCGCAAAAACCAAGTGCTTTTAACCATGGAAACTTCCTTTGATTGATCCTGTCCCTTGCCAACCGGAGGAAATAATCCCCCCGGCAGAAAACGCCCCCCCCCCTGAGCCATCGGAAGTAATTACCCCCTCCCTCCCGGCAATTTTTTCCGTTCTAAGGCCTACCGAAAAAATTGAAAACTATAAAAAAACGAACATTATCAACAAGAATATGGCGAAAAAAAATTGGCACAAGCCTTGAAGATAGAAGGCTAAAGCATCCGTCTTAAAGACAGACCCTTCACAGATCAAGGAAACCCCCATGGCCCTGGCACAAGTACGCTGTCCCGACTGCAATGGACTCAATGTGGTCAAATATGGCAAACAGCCCAACGGCGAGCAACGCTACAGTTGCCAGGATCCACGCTGCGAAAGGACCATTTTTCTGCTGAACTACCGATCCCAGCCCGTCGCTCATTCAATGCGAACGCGCATCATCGAGCTGGCCCTCGACGGTGCCGATCCTTTCGCTATCGCTGAAGCTCTGGGACTGCCCGAAAATGAAGTCGTTATGGTCTTCCAGCAAATGTCACGGTTGACGACACCCCCAGCAGGGGTGCGTAACCGCAAAATCACTCAAACTAAAATCGCTGCCGGTTGACCTGACCCTGCAACTGCGAAGAACTACTATTAAGGGTAACCCTTGGAGGGAACTGCGACGCTACCCGGTGCCAATACCGTGCCCACCGGTTGCTTCAACACCTTGCCCGACGAAACCGTCCGTACCGCCATCTTATGCCCGCCCAGATCCCGGGCACCACCCAATATAAGCCCCACCAAAACGATCGCCGCATCCTGCGGTGCCGCCATCGCCGGGGTTGCCGTCCCCAACATGCCACTCATCACCAAAAAACCTACGCCACCACGAAACCATCCCGCCCTGCCATTGCCTAACATGTCCGGTCCTCCTGGTTAAACTCGCATTCAATGACCAGACCACCAAGGGCAACTTTCAGGCCATTTTTTTAATCCGTCATCAAGCCCACCCCTCCTCCCCGCAACCATTTAAAATATTTCAATTTATTCATATCATTACACATCAATGGAAAAAATGAAAATCAAAAAATCTTATGGCCAACCCCATTTCCTGATGTAAAATGGGCAAAAAAAAGTCTAAATATTTTTCCTCATTGTTACGAACAGTTGAGTACAGTATATTTACTGGCACATTACCGAATGTTAAGCTGGCAGTGCCGTCCATTCCATTGACACCCATGGGACACCCCTATGACCAAGCCCGGTGACATACACCAGAGGCTCGTCAATTTAAAGTCGCTCCTCGACCGCATCAATCGCGCCTGGGCCTCCCGCGATTACGAAGACCTCATGCAGTTTTTTGTCGAAATTTTCCCGCAACTGTTCAAGGCGGAACGTTGCTCGGTTTTTCTCACCGATGCCGAATCCGACGATATCTGGCTTAAGTTTGGTACCGGCCTCAAGGAAAAAGAAATCATCGCCCCAAAAAATGGTTCCATCGTCGGGAAAGCCATCACCACCGGCAAAACCGTCATCCAGGGCCGCTTGGATAAAAGCGAAGGGTTCCATCAGGAAGTCGATAAAAAAACCGACTTCATCACCCGCAATATACTCTGCGTCCCCATCATCAGCATCGTCGGAAACTACACCCTGGGTGCCGTCGAGATTCTTAACAAAATCGACCCTTTCGACTTCGACGAAGCCGACGCGGCCTTGCTAACGCGAATCGTCAAATTTCTGGCACTCTCCATCGAAAATAACCGCGTCAGTGACGAAATCGTCCGCATATCCCGTGGCGTACACGAAGAGATCACCCGTACCGGCGAAATATTGAAGGGAAAGCACCGCTTCATCGCCTCCTCCTACCCCATGCGACAGGTTCTTGATATTGCCAGCAAAGTCGGACCTCTCCCTGTCAACGTTTTCATCACCGGTGCCAGTGGCACCGGCAAAGAGGTCATCGCCCGCCTCATCCACGAATCTGCCGAAGACCGTCGCAACCGACCTTTTGTCGCCGTCAACTGCTCCTCCATCCCCGAAACCTTGATGGAAAGCGAATTCTTCGGCTTTGAAAAAGGTGCCTTCACCGGAGCGGTCTCCTCACGCATGGGTCGCTTTGAAGAAGCCTCCGGGGGAACGCTTTTTCTCGACGAAATCTCCGACATGCCCCTCTCCATTCAGCCTAAGTTTCTCCGCGCCATCCAGGAAAGTGAAGGAACCCGTCTCGGTGGACAAAAAATTCACCGCTACCAATTCCGCATCATCAGTGCTTCCTCCCGGGATCTGCGCGAAGAAGTCAGCAAAGGCAAATTCAGAGAAGACCTTTTCTTCAGACTGTTCTCCGTCGATATTACCATTCCACCCCTTAACCAACGCCGCGAAGACATCGTCCCTCTGGCACTCATGTTCCTCGACGAAATCAATGCCCGCTTCAATAAACATATCCTCGGCTTTTCCAGCGAGGTCATGGAACTGTTTGAAAATTTCCCCTGGCCTGGCAACGTCCGCCAGTTGCAGCACGAAGTCGAACGCCTAGTCGCCCTCACCCCCGACGGCGATACCATCTGCGCACAACATTGCTCCCTGCGGTCAAACTCCGTCCATCCTCATGATGACCCTGAACCCGACACCCTCTCCCTCCCCGAACACCGCAAACGGACCGAAATCAAGCTCATCCTTAGAGCACTCAAAAAAACAAAAGGCAATAAAATCCAGGCAGCCACCCTCCTGGACATCACCAGGCAGTCGCTCCACAACAAAATTAAATTATATCAGATCGAGAAAAAACTAAGCCCGTCACTCCCCCTCTCGGAAGAATGACGGATACCGAACACGCAACTATTGCGGGGGTCCGGGGGGGATCATCCCCCCCGGCGGAGGTTTGGAGGCAGAGCCTCCAAGGTTTTTCTTTTGACTTTGACTTTGACTTTGATTTTGATTTTGACTTTGACTTTGATTTTGACTTTGATTTTACTTCCCCCCAAGGGGGGTCTAGGGGCGCAGCCCCAGGGTTTTGATTTTGATTCTTTTGCCCGACGGGTATAATGTCCTTATTATCAAGATGCTGAGACAAAATAAAGAATCAGGTGTAAGAAAATCAAAATCTTGGGGCTGCGCCCCTGACCCCCCTTGGGGGGCAGGAAAGTCAAAATCAAAGTCAAAAGAAAAACCTTGGAGGCTCCGCCTCCAAACCTCCGCCGGGGGGAGAACCTCCCCCCGGACCCCCGCA
>JACSDG010000236.1 GCA_015660855.1 Magnetococcales bacterium | reverse complement strand
GATTTAGGATTGATTGCAGTGGTTCGCGCATTGGGCAGTGTGCTGAGGCTTTGGATCAAAGCTTTTGACCACCTGAAGAAAGTCCTTGCAAATACTAAAATTTGTACGTTATAATGTACTAAATTTAGAAATAATGCGAGGTGTAAAATGCAAAGATTAAAAATTGATCAAGATATCAAACCATTATCCGAGGTAAGGATAGGTATCGCAAACTTCATAAAGCAAGTTCATGACACAAAAAGACCTGTGATTATTACGCAGCATGGAAAAAGTGTTGCCGTTTTATTGGATGTTTATGAATATGAAGCAATTCAGGAGAAACTTGAGCTTTTCACAGATGTTCAGGCATCCCTTAATCAACTCGAAAATGGACAAGGAATTGCTCATGAAGATGCAAAAGAAAAAGTTTTAAAGAGAGTCCAATAATGAAAATCATTTGGTCGCCGTTGGCTGTTGATAGGGTTTCGGAAATCGCTGAATATATAGCCCAAGACAAACCATCTGCAGCAGAAAAATGGATTAACACGGTATTTTCAAAAGTTGAGCAGCTAAAATCTTCCCCTGAAATCGGCAGGGTTGTCCCTGAAATTAGAAACGACCAATTTAGAGAGTTGATTTACGGCAATTACCGCATCATTTATCGCATTGAAAAAACACAAATATCGATTCTCACTATTCGGCACGGTTGTAGCCTCTCCCATTCTACGGACTTAAATTTCTTGTATATTTGAGAAGCATAGTGAGATTTTCACATTGTATGCAAGGGGGAGATAAGAGGATATATCGGGGCTGACAGTTATCAGCCCCGACAATAATCAGAACGGTTTAACATCCATTTGGGCAGATAATTTGGAATCTGCAAAATCGCAGAATACTTGATTTTCTTTTGCCATTTTTTTGAGGCTCACCAAGAGAAGATCCAGAAGAAGATGTCCCAACAGGTCGGTAAATTCTTCCAGCTTTTTTTCCAGCAATTCATCTTCGTAGATATTCATATTTTCCCCTTTTCGTCATAATATTTCAGTTGCCGAAAGACGTACATGCTCTGCCGTAACACTTGTTGATTCGCTTTTGGCTGCGGCGATAATGGCGCCTCGGGCCAAATGATTTGCTTTACGGAAGAGCCCTCCCGAACCCTGGTGAATGGCGGTGACGGCAGCATCTTCAAAGAGCATCCGTTTCACTCCGGCGATTGCGAGATGATGCCGCAGGTAGTCATCCATGGTTTTCAGATCGATTCCTTTGAGGTGGCTTTTGGCAATCACCCGGGAAGCCAGGGGGAGAGAGTTTCGGTATTGAAGGTTGTCGACAAGGTTGATCTGACCGGAGAGGATGATGGGGAGAAAGGGTTTTGAATCCTGCTCGAACTGGGTCAGGGTGTGGAGTTCCGCGAAGACCTCCAGTCGCAATAGAGACGCTTCGTCGATCATCATGGCGATTTTCATCTTTTTACTTGTTATCTCCAATATTTCTCGTTTGATCAACTGGGTCATCACCGCCTTGGAAGCGCTTTTTATATCGATTCCCAACTCGGAAAGGATCTGCCGGTAGAGCTCTAAAATGGACCCCGATGTGGCGGTGATGTAGATGATTTTATATTCGGAGGGATGGAAGCCGCCGATGACATAGCGAAGCGCTGTCGATTTGCCGCTGCCTATTTCACCGGTGATCAGGGCGACTGCTCCCAGGCGGATGGCGTACTGGATGCGATCCTGTACCGCCGCAAGGGATGGCGTTACCATAATATCCTTGCGTTTAATGTCGATGCTGAAGGGTTCGCTTTGCAAAGCGAAAAACTGCCGATAACTTTTGTCCATCATGATTTCTCCCATAGTTGTCCGGTTTCACAAGCGCCTTCTCCGGAAAGTTCAATTTGACTGTTCTTGTCTCTTTTTACCCGACTATTGACGTGCAAATCCACCTGGCGTAAAAGGCCATAGGATTTTTCCTGATAGCGAATCTCCACCTGTTCCGAACTTTCTTCGTGGTATAGGATCTCCACCTTTTTGCCGATTAGCGCCACTGGGGCCTCGAACAGGCGCCTCTCCACAACCACCGAACGATCCTTGTTGACACGGCGCTGTATCCTCTTGCGGAAATAGTCCATAAGATTCTCAGGCGCCGATCTCAGGCATTCCATCTTTGCTGTGAAACGTTTAAACGGGCTTTGCTGGGTTGCGCTGTGGAGGCGCACATGGTAATCCCCGGAGAGCCACAAATCAAAGGCCTCGTTGATCTCTTCGAGCGTATCGCCTTTAAAACAGGGAAGGAACTGCGTCCGGACGGTTTTATTAAATCTTTCGATTTTTCCTTTTCCCTGCGGCGTGTAGGGTTTTGCATGTATAAGGGCGATGCCCAAGGCCGCCGCGGTATATTCCAACTGACGGGAGCGGAATGCCGACCCGTTATCGGTGTATAACTTCCGGGGCAATCCTCTCTTCAGCAAAGCGTGGCGAAATGCATCCATGAAACAACTCAATCCCTCAGAGAAGTAAAACTGCCCGTGAGGGATAAGGCGAGAGTGGT
>JACSDG010000134.1 GCA_015660855.1 Magnetococcales bacterium | reverse complement strand
GGGGTTTGGGGGCGAAGCCCCCAAGGTTTTGATTTCTGCCCGGAGGGCATGATGTTCCGATAAATTGTCATTTCTGACTTCTAGAAAAGTATCGCAAATTCAAACTGTTGCAAACTTGTGTGTAACGGTATGGGTTAAGGGGGGGATCATCCCCCCCGTGCTTCTCAAAGGTTTTGCCTGGTCGCTTCATCCTTCTGCAAATTTTTCAAATCGCTGACGGTGGCTCCGTCCATGCTGCGCATGTAAACCAGCACAGGGACTTTGCCACTGTTTTTCACCACCACTTCGTCGCCCTGACGCGGCTCACGCAGAGTGGCAAACAGGGTGGCATAACCGATGCCGTCGATGTTGAGCAACTGCACCCTTTCCCCGGACAGTCCCCCGGCATAATGAATGACTTCGAGGGTGGCGGGCTGGACCGATTCAAACTGGAGCAGGACAGGGTCTTCGCCACCATTGTTCAAAGAAAGGCTGGTTGCGGCTCCAGGGGGGACGATGAAACGATTGGTCCAATTGACGCGCTCGGCCTGGCTGTTGACTCGCGTCTCGGTCGGTTTGAACTGGACTTCCTGGATACCCCTGTGCGCGGTGGGTAAAACCGCCGCCATGTCTGGCATCTTCATGGTCGGCCAAGCCAGTTTTTGGCTGATGGTTGGAAACAGCCCCAGGACAAGGATGACCGCCGCCACGCCACCTACGAAGGAAAAGGGCTGCAATACAACGCTGCGAGGGGAAAAAAACCACAGCCAAGCCCGATGAATCCGGTTAATCAGGGCATGCCGCCGTTGCTTTTCGGCCACCATGGAGGCCACCGCCACATCAACGGTGCTGCGATTTGTAAAAGTTTGTTGTTCCCGTAGCGATACCTCTTGGAAACTGCGTTCCAACCCTAAAAGTTGTGCCATTTCCTGAAGAGTTTGGGGTTGCGTCACCGCCAATCGATAAAGACGGCGCATCTCCGTCCGGTCCAGATCGGCATCAAGGCCACGACTGAGTAATTCCTGGTCCAGTTCATCCAACATTGGCTACCCTCGCAAAAATCCCGACAAATATCTCACCCCACCCTATTTGGTAACGGGAAAGAAATAAAAGTTTCAAAAATTTTGTTACCGGTATCAAGAAAAATCCAGGGTAAAGAGTTCCTCATGGCCTTCGGCGGCGAATCCGGCACGCAAAGCCTTTCTGGCACGAAACACCCGAGTTTTGACCGTCGCTTCCGGAAGCTCCAACAATCTTGCTGCTTCCCGATAGCTTAATCCTTCCAGGCAAACCAACATCAAAGCTTCACGCAAATCCTGGGAAAGATGGTTTTGAAGACCCTGTCTGAGGACGGTAAGCCTGTCTTGTCTTTGGCAAGCTTCATGGGGATCTTCGTTGTCATCGGGGACATCCGCCAGGTCTGAATCATCGACAGAGGCAAAACGAAAGGATGAAGAACGGTTGATATGGTTGAGGACCAGATTGCGGGAAATTCCCAGCACCCAGGTTGAAAACATGGAGTTGCCGCGAAAATTGTTCAGGTTACGATGGACTTCAAGGAAGGTTTCCTGGGTCAGATCCTGGGCGTCTTCGTTGGTAAGGGAGTGCCTAAGGATAAATCGGAAGACACGCTGTTCCAGGCGTTTCAACAGTTGGGAAAACGCCTGGATATCCCCCTTTTTTGCGGCTTCCACATCCCGGATGTCGGGATCGGGACCTCTACCAATGGTCACTGAGGATTCCCATCCTTGCAGTTGATTCGCGACGCCGAACCTGTTACCACGGCCTGACCCAGGGCGGAGACATGGATCCGGCACTCGGCATTCCATCCAGGCTGGCTGTTCTGGGATACGGGAACATATCCGGTGACGACGAGCAATGAAGCGGTGGATTGTCCACTATACAGACAATCATCACAACAAACACTTTCACCTGGGGCGATGTCGGCCTCAAAAGCGGAACTGTCCAGGGATTGACCATGAATGATGACATTGGTTTTATTGATCAGGCAATAAGCATCCGCCACCATGGGGATGAACCCCACGATTCCCGCCAAAACCATAATTTTACCGTAGCTTTTTTTCACGTTCATGATTGCACTCTTCCTTGAAAGAGTATCCTCCAGTCCACTCTGGCGGTCATTATACGCATTTGGTAGAGATAAACCATGGTCCATGCAAGCGTGTGTGACTTTTGGCAGGGAAAAAGTTTCCCAAGGAAGGTTTGTTTTCGGGACGGAATCCTTCACGATAACGAAACCGTTTATTTTTTTTACTCGTCACTCATGGTACAATGACCGATTCTTTTCTTCCAATCCTCCTCAATCCATGGTCCAAGGAAGGGAAAAATCATGAAAATCAGATACAGTTTGTTGCTTGGTCTGGCTTTGACCCTGGCCTGTCCGGTGCCGAGTCTCCTGGCGGACATCATCGACGATGGTGAAGTGGTATTTAAACAGTGCAATGTTTGTCACAACATTACCGACGATGGTACCAAAAAACTGGGACCCAATCTGGGTGGCGTCATCGGTCGCAAGGCTGGAACCCTGAAAGGGTATGGCTATTCTCCGGCCATGGCCACCATTGGAATTATCTGGAACCGGGAAACCCTGGACCGTTTTCTCACCTCGCCTGCCGTTGTGGTCCCCGCAACCCGGATGACTTTTCCCGGTCTGAAAGAGGCCACCCAACGGGCTGCTGTGATTGCTTTTCTTGAGGTCCAGTCGGAATCATGAAATTGATGCTTTCAGCAAGATTTCTCTGCAATGAGAACCAGGCTCCGGTTGTTACCGGAGCTTGGCAATACCTAAGGGCCGACGAAAGTTACCGCCAGAGTGCATTTCCCACGTTGCCGGTCGCCGGTGGAAGTGGCAGAATCCACGCGAAGAGGAGCCTGCCCCAAGGCCATCGTTTCCCCGGAGACCGACGTGAACTCTGTTATTCGCAGATTTTTTCTTTTCTTGGTGTTATTATCTTTTCTCGCAGGTTGTGGTCACAGGGGTAACCTTTACCTTGAATCCGCAAAGCCTGGGAAGAAAACTTCTGAAAAATCAATTCCTGACAAACAAACCCCGGCCCAAAAACCAGATCAGGGTTCCTGATCGTTTTTCCCGCTTCTTTCCCAGACTGGCATGCCATGGACCATTTTCACTATCTGGATGACCGAATCTATTGCGAAGAGGTTGCCTTGGACCAAATCGCCGAGGCGGTAGGGACGCCGTTTTTCTGCTATTCCGAGAAAACATTGTGTCACCACCTTTCGGTGTTTCAGCAGGCTTTCGCCAAAACGGCCCATCTGATCTGCTATTCCGTCAAAGCCAACAGCAATCTGGCCGTTCTTGATGTCCTGGCTCGCAACGGTGCCGGTTTTGATATTGTTTCGGGAGGGGAATTGGAAAGAGTTCGCCGTGTTGGCTGTCCCGGCAACAAAATTGTTTTTTCCGGGGTGGGAAAAACTCGGGAGGAAATTCGTCAGGCTCTTGATCATGGTGTCCTCATGTTCAACGTCGAGAGCCGTTCCGAATTGTACCGTATCGATACCCTGGCTGGAGAATCGGGAGTCAAGGCACCGGTCGCGTTGCGTATCAATCCCGATGTTGATCCAAAAACCCATCCCCACATATCGACGGGTTTGAAACGCAATAAATTTGGCATTCCCTATCATAACGCCCTGGATCTTTACCGTGACGCCCGGCGTTTGCCCCATATTCAACTCGTGGGACTGGATTGTCACATCGGCTCCCAGTTGACGATCTTGTCCCCCTTCGTCGATGCCTTGAAAAGAGTACTGACCCTGGTAAGTACTCTGAAACGCGAAGGAATCGACTTGCAGTATCTGGACCTGGGGGGGGGGCTGGGAATTCCCTACGACCAATCGCACGCCCCTCCTTTGCCCGATCATTACGCCAGTGCCCTGCTTAAAGAGTTGGAAGGTTTCGATCTTACCCTGATCTTGGAGCCTGGGCGCGTTATCGCTGGCAATGCGGGGGTGTTGGTCACTCGGGTGGAATACATCAAGGACAATGAGGATAAACGGTTTGTCATTACCGATGCCGGCATGAACGACCTGATGCGCCCGGCACTCTATGATGCTTACCACGGCATTCAACCTGTCGTGCGTCGTTTTGGCAGGGAAGAAGAAATGGTCGATGTCGTTGGCCCCATCTGCGAGTCGGGCGACTTTTTCGCTCGTGATCGGCTGCTCCCTGCTTTCGCGGAAGGGGAATTGTTGGCCATCCGTTCGGCGGGGGCTTACGGATTTGTCATGAGCGGCAATTATAACACCCGCCCCAGAGCCGCTGAAGTCATGGTTCGCGGTAACCGTTATGCCATCATCCGGCGTCGGGAAACCTTGGATGACTTGTTGCGGAGCGAATCCCTTTTCGATAAAGGACAATCGTGGCCACAGCCTGACGTTTAAACTGTGGGGCGTGTATTTTTATGGGCAACCATCCTGTCAGAAGGAAAGATCGGATATCATGCGCTTCATTGATCTGCAAACCCAGTACGAGCACTACAAGGAAGAAATGGACAGGGCTATTGCTGAAGTCCTTGCCTCCTGTCAGTTTATCAATGGTCCTCAAGTCGCAAAGTTGGAATCGACACTGGCGCATTATGTCGGGGTACGCGAAGCGGTAGGTTTTTCTTCAGGGACCGATAGCCTGTTGGCCGTTCTCATGGCTTGGTCCATAGGTCCCGGCGATGAAATCATTACCAGCCCGTTCACTTTTTTTTCCACCGCCGAAGTCATTGCCCTCCAGGGAGCCAAGCCTGTCTTTGTGGATGTCGAGGACAACACCCTCAACATGGATCCTCGACAAGTGGAGGCCGCCATTACGCCCCGAACACGGGCTATCATGCCGGTGAGTATTTTCGGTCAGTGCGCCAATATGACCGCTCTTAACGAAATCGCCAAAAAACATGGTCTTCTGTGTCTGGAAGATGGCTGTCAATCTTTCGGAGGAACCCATCATGGCCGCCGTTCCTGCGGTTTGTCCGACGCAGGGGCCACATCATTTTTTCCCGCCAAACCCCTGGGTTGTTATGGGGATGGTGGCATGGTTTTTACCGACGACAGTGATCTGGCCGCCCATCTTAGAAGCATCCGCGAGCATGGACAAAAATCTCGCTACCATCATCTGCGACTGGGGATGAACGGGCGCATGGATACCTTGCAGGCGGCCGTGTTGTTGACCAAATTTGCCCACTTTGAAGATGAAGTCGGCCGTCGGCAAAGTGTCGCGCGTTATTATCTGGAGCATCTCCCTGCCGGGGTGCGCGGTCCGGTGATATTGCCAGAGAATCACAGCGTTTTTTCTCAATTTACCATTCGCATGGTCCAACGCGACCAGGTCCAGGCGGCGTTGCAACAGGTCGGCATTCCTACCGCTGTCCATTATCCCATACCTCTGCACCATCAACCGGCATTTACCGGTATCATCGACAAAAACGCCCTACCCGTGGCGACCCGTGCGGCGCGAGAGGTGCTTTCCCTGCCCATGCACCCTTTCCTGACCACCCGGCAGCAGGATCAGGTTCTTGATGCTCTGGCCCACGCCCTCGCCCAAAACCCGTTGCCGGAGTAGGGCCATGTCCCGGTCGTCGCTTGAAAATAACGCTACCTCGATTCAAGGCCAGATGGAGTTGCTCTATCAAGCATTGATCAAGGTTCCTTGCGGCACCGGGGATCATACCGATTTGTGTCGCATGCACAACCAGGGACTTCCGCCCCTCGACAACGACCAGTGCCGGTGTCACGTCGGAGCGGTTCGCATCGCCCTCGCCAACTACCGTTCCTGGAAAGAACCCCCGATTACCCAAAACGCACACCCAAAACAAGGCATTTTCCCTTAAGCTTTTGGCACCCTTTCAACCCTCCCAAGCGTCAGCCAAGTCACCATGTATGTGGAAATTGCCCTCCCCATCCCTATGCGCACGTTGTTTACCTACGCCCTCCCCGAAACTCTCGCGCATTGCCAGCCGGGGATGCTGGCACTGGTGCCGGTGGGACGGACTCAACGGGTCGGCGTCGTCTGGCGCATCCTGGAACAACCCCATTGGACCCAGGGAACCATCCGTCCCATCCATGATCTGTTGACGCCCGATCCTTTGTTTGATGCCGACCTCCTGTATTTATTGGACTGGATCAGTCGCTATTATATGCGCCCCCTGGGCAATGTGGTCGCCGTAGCCATGCCGTCGCATTTGCGCTTTGAACCGCACCACCGCGTCATCTGGCTTGGAAGGGCAAACCCGACCAAACCGGAATGGGAACCCCTGATCACCTATCTGGAAAAACAAAAAAGCATGGCCTTGTCCACCTTGACACGCCATTTTGGTTCCAAAAATTTGCTGAAAAATGTGCATTTTCTGGAAAAGCAGGGGATCATTCGTTTGGAAACCAGTTATCGCCCCCGTTATCCCCGTGAATCACAGATTCATTCATGGACAAACTTTTCCCAAGGCAGCCCCCAGGCGGCGTCCGTCAATCATTTAAACCAGGAACAACAGCGGTGTGTGGATTATTTGACCGGGGCACTGAACACCCGTTCCTTTCGCGCATTTTTATTGGAGGGGGTTACCGGGAGTGGCAAAACGGAAGTCTATTTCCGGGTCGTGGAATCTTGCCTGCAACGGGGGCGGCAAGTGTTGTTGCTGGTGCCGGAAATCGGCCTGACACCGCAATTGGTCCAGCGTTATCTGCAACGTTTCAAGACCGAAGTGGCGGTATTTCACTCCGGTATGAACAGCCGCCAACGGTTTGATGCCTGGCAAAAATTACGCTCAGGCCAAGCCCGTGTGGTCATCGGTGCCCGCAGTGCCATTTTTGCGCCGTTTGTCGATCTGGGCCTTATCGTGGTGGACGAAGAACATGACTCCTCCTACAAACAGGAAGGCGGGGTTCCCTACCACGGACGCGACATGGCGGTGGTTCGGGCACAAAAAGCGGAGGCACTTTTGATCCTGGGGAGCGCGACCCCTTCCATGGAATCCTTGCACAATGCCCATCTGGGACGTTTTACCCACCTTAAACTGAACCATCGGGCCACGGGTGCCCCACTTCCGACGATTCGCACGATCCATCTGGGACGCCAGGAAAACCAAAGGACCGGGGCAAAAAATGCCCTGATCAGCCTTCCTTTGGAACAAGCCCTGCGGCACACCTTGGAACAAGGTTTACAGGGATTGCTGTTTCTCAACCGTCGTGGTTGGGCACCTTCGCTGTTGTGTCGTCGTTGTGGCCATGCCGTTATGTGTCCCAACTGTTCGGTCACCCTGACCTATCACGATAAAAGATCCCAACTCATTTGCCATTATTGTGATCATCGCCAATCCCCCATGGATGTCTGTCCCGATTGTGGTCAGTTGAGCTTGTTTTTTTTCGGTCCCGGGACCGAACAATTGGAGAAGGAGACCCGTCATTGTTTTCCCCAGGCCCGTGTCGCCCGACTCGACCGGGATACCGTCTCCAGCAAAGAAGTGGATCTGGAAACCACCTTGACGGCCTTTCAAGAGGGTCAACTGGACATTTTGGTGGGGACGCAGATGATCGCCAAAGGACATCATTTTCCCCGTTTGGCTTTGGTGGGGGTGGTTTTGGCGGAAAGCTCGCTGTGGCAACCCGATTTTCGTGCCGCCGAGCGCACCTGTCAATTGCTTACCCAGGTTGCCGGGCGGGCGGGACGGGAGGAAACCGACGGCCAGGTGTTGATACAAACCTTCGATCCGGCCCACTATGCCCTCAGGGCGGTGGTGCAAAAAGATGGTTCCGGCTTTGCTCAACACGAGATGGCCCTGCGTCAGGAAATCGGCTACCCCCCGTTTCAACGATTGGCCCTGCTGCGTTTTTCTTCAATCAACCAGGCGGATGGCGAAAATTACTGCCGCGTTTTGGCAAATAATCTACCGGTGTCCAACCAGGCCACCCTCCTGGGGCCTGCGCCATCACCCCTGTTTAAACTGCGCAACCGTTATCGATGGCAACTCCTCATCAAGGAAAATCCGGGTGAAAAATTGCATGGATTTTTGGCCCATCTGCTCAAAACAGCAGAATCCCTGGCTACGAAAGCCATCCGCATCGATCTGGATGTGGATCCCCACTCTTTTTTGTAGGGAAGGCTTCAAATTGGGGATCCCAATTGGTTAATATACTGTCCATGAGGGGATGGCCCTTTTCCAGTACCATCGACCAGAAAGCAAAAGGTTTCAACCATGGCCGTATTACCCATACTGACCGCCCCGGACCGGCGTCTGAAACAAATTTCCCAACCTGTATCCAAGGTGGACGATGCGTTGCGTCAATTAATGGATGACATGGCCGACACCATGTATCACGCCATCGGCATCGGCCTGGCCGCTCCCCAGGTAGGAATATTGCGGCGCATCATCTGCGTGGATGTACACCATGCCCAGGAAGGGAATGAAAAAAAACCCGTTTTCATTGTCAATCCTGTCATCGTCCATTCCGCTGGGGAAATTTGCTGGAAAGAGGGATGTTTGTCGATTCCGGAATACCATTCCGAAGTGACCCGGGCGGCCCATGTGGTTGTCAAAGGTCTGGATCGTAACAATCAAGTGCTGGAGCTTGTGGGAGACGACCTGATGGCGGTCTGTCTGCAACATGAGATCGATCATTTGAACGGCAAGCTGTTCATCGACCATATCTCTATGTTGAAACGTTCGATTTTGTTGAAGAAATTAAAAAAACAAAAAGAGGAACAATAATTTATGCCACCCTTGAACATAGTTTTCATGGGGACCCCGACGTTTGCCGTGCCCAGCCTTGCCGCCTTGATATTGGGATCCGACCCTGTTGTCGGGGTGTTTACCCAACCCGATCGCGCCTCTGGCCGAGGGATGCAGCTTCAGCCATCCCCGGTCAAACGCCATGCTTTGGAACATGGATTGACGGTGTATCAACCGGAAACATTGCGCCACCCGGAAGTGCTGGCCTTGTTGCAACGGATGAATCCGGATTTGGTCGTGGTTGCCGCCTATGGTTTAATTTTGCCACCTGCGATTCTTGCCGTTCCCCGTTATGGTTGTATCAATGTCCACGCCTCTCTTTTGCCACGTTGGCGTGGGGCGGCTCCTCTGCAACGGGCCATATTGGCGGGAGATCGGGAGACGGGAATCACCATCATGGCTATGGAGGCGGGGTTGGATACCGGCCCGATCCTTGCCATGGAATCCACACCCCTGCCGGATACCATGACCGGAGGTCGTTTGCATGATCAATTGGCCCAACAAGGGGCCAATCTTTTGGCAAGGACCGTTGTCGCAATTAAAACGAACGCCCTTAGCCCTCAGCCGCAACCGGTCGAAGGGGTTACTTATGCTGAAAAACTGAGCCGTGAAGATGAGCGCGTCGATTGGAATCATGACGCCATCACCATTCATCGCCAGGTGCGCGCCCTGTCTCCCTGGCCCGGAGCCAGGACCTATTTCCAGGGACAACCCTTGAAAATTCTTTCCTGCCATCCGTCGCCGGGGAAAAAGGATCGACAACCCGGTGAAATCATTTCTATCCTGGAAGAAGGTTGCGAAGTTGCCTGTGGTTACGGTGCCCTCATCTTGACAGAAGTTACTCCCGGAGGGAAAAAAACCATGCTCGCCACGGCTTGGATGCGTGGCCGACAGATCTCTGTGGGACAGTTTTTGGGGTAACCATTGAGTCCCCCCCTTTTTTTTAGGTTGAAACTATTGCGGGGGTCCGGGGGGGATCATCCCCCCCGGCGGGGTTTGGGGTAGCGCCCCAAGGTTTTGTCTTTGAATTTAAATAAAAAGCTTTATTGCTTATGGGGGTTTGGGGGCGAAGCCCCCAAGGTTTTGGTTTTTGCCCGAAGGGCATCATGTTCAAATTATCAAAAAAAGAACCTTGGAGGCTCCGCCTCTCAACCGCAGCAAGGGGGGTATGATCCCAATGCCATTAACTTAAGCCCCTATCGCCCCTGTTTATACGCTGGACGAACTCGAACCCCAACACCAGGGCGAGGTTTTCGATCAAATTTTCTCC
>JACSDG010000133.1 GCA_015660855.1 Magnetococcales bacterium | reverse complement strand
TACCGGCATCGAAGGAGAGCCAGACCGGCAGGGCCGAACCATCCGCCAGGGTTTGACGGTCGGCGATGGGGCGGGCCACCGTAGGGGCGTCGTTGGTATTGACCACGGCAAGGATAAAATTGTCGTCGACCGCAGCGGTTCCATCATTGGCGGTGACCCGGACGGCAACGTTGCCCACATCCGCGTTGGCGGGTACTCCGGAGAAGGTTTGCGAACCGGCATCGAAGGAGAGCCAGGCCGGCAGGGCCGAACCATCCGCCAGGGTGGCACTGTAGGTCAGGGTGGTTGCGGCATCCATATCGGCGAAGGTATCGGAAGGAATCCGGAAGCTGAAAGGGGCATCCTCCAGGGTTTGACGATCGGCGATGGGGCGGGCCACCGTAGGGGCGTCGTTGACGTTGCCGACGGCGATGACGAATTCATCCGAGGCACTGGTTCCGGATGTGTCCGTGGCGGTAACGCGGATGGTCCATTCCCCCACATCGGCGTTGCCGGGAGTTCCGAAAAAGGTGGGGGTAGAGGCATGGTAGTCAAGCCAGGCGGGCAGCGCAGACCCATCCCCCTGGGTAACCGTCCAGCTCAGGACGTCACCATCGAAGTCCATGAAAGCATCCTCAGCCACCTGATAAGTGAAGGGTTGCCCCTGAACCGCCGTCTGGTTGGCGACGCCGTTCAAAACCATAGTAGGATCGTTGATCGCTACGGGAGAGATGGAGGTCTCAACCGGCACGGCCTCCTGGGCACCGTCCTGAACGGAAAACCGGATGGTCCGGTCGGAAGTGTCCGGGGCATCACTGGAATTGAGATAGGTCACTGAGCGCAAAGCGGCTTCATAGTTGGCCACCGTGTCGCTGCCGGTCAAGGTCAGAATCCCCGTATCCCCATTCCAGGACCCGCAAATGCTCCCGGTATTGGTAAATGACAAAACATCCTGGCCGGTTTGAAAATTCCCACGAATGGTCACCTGGGCACCCTGTAGATGGGTACTGTTGACATCTACCAGGGAGAGTTCGGCGGCAAGAACTGTCTCTCCCTGGTTCTCGTTGAAGGTCAGGCTTGTCCCGTCGATGCCCGCCAGGTCGCCGTTCAAGTCCAGGTGCGGACGACCATCGTTGTAGATGACCTGATCGTCAAATTGCAGCATCTCGATGCCGGTCAGGGTATCGGTTCCAAGATTGCCGGCAAGATGGCTGACCGTAGCCTCGCCATCTCCGTTCCATGTGACGGTAAAATCATGGCGCATCCCGGCGAAAACGGCGGTGTCGGTGCCTGTGCCACCTACCAACAGATCATCTCCGGCACCACCCTCCAGGGTATCATCACCCCCGTTGTATGCGGCAATACTGGTCAAGGTCCGGTTGTGCTGGTAGATGGCTCCGGCATCGGTGCCTCCATCATCATCACCACGGGCACCCACCAGAATCGAAGTTCCGCTGATGGCGACCTGGGCGCCGTAACCATCGCCGTTGGTGCCATCGGGATTAATCAGTTTCTCCCGTTCTACCCAGGCGATGCCCGTCCACTCGAACACATAGGCGGACTCTGACCCTTCAGCTCCCACCACGGCGAGGTCACCGCTGATTGCAACGGATCCGCCGAACCGATCATTATCCATAAGATCATCAGGCTCCAGACGTCCTTCCACAATCCATCTGGCATCATCGGCACTCCAACGCAAGATCACCGCATCTCCCGACAGAGTGCGCGTTGCGGCATCCGCTCCCGAGGGCAGGGAGCCAACAATGATCCGATCTCCATCCATAGCCAGCGCGCTGCCAAAATTCAAACCCGTATGCCGTTCCGGATGGCGCAGATTGGTCCAGGTGTTCGCCGCATTATCATAGACCTTGATCACCCCCTGGTTTTCAACTTCGTTGTACAGATCCCCCGGTTCAGCCAAGGCGAAGCGGTCACCCGACTGGGCCACCACCGAACCCTCCTTGCCCCAGTTTTTGCTGGAAACGCCGGAACTCCAGTCCGCACCACTTTGCTGATAGATGCGAATCTTGCCGTATGTTCCTTCTCCTGGGGCGTTGACCACAAAGTGATCTCCGTCAATACTCACCTGAGAGCCATAGAGAAAACCATTTCCCAGCTGGGGTGAGTGAAATTCCTGATGCGCGTTCCAGTCGCTGCCTACCCTCTTGAACACGAAGATGGCACCATAATCGGTGAAGCCGCTATTGTCGTTGTAGGCTTCCCCGACAATGGCGAAATCGCCGTCCAGATCCACTGAATAGGGGTGGCCATCGTTGCCCCCCAGGTTGGGGGCCTCCAGACGCGCTTCAAACTGCCAGGTGGAACCGTCAAAGTGGTAGATCTCTACCTTGCCGGGTCCGCCCATGATCATGCGGTCTCCCACCACCTTAAAATTGGAGCCAAACGCCTCTCCGGCACCGCCATCCACCCCGTCAATCCGTTTGGATACCGAGTCTCTCCAGGTGGGCACCGCTTCCGAGTCGCCATCGCCATAGAGGGTATCGTTGCCATCCCCCCCATGGAGGGTGTCTCCACCGGAACCACCGGCGAGAAAGTCGTTTCCAGTGCCGCCGGTGAGGGTATCCACCCCGTTACCCCCTGCCAGGGTGTCATCACCGCCGGCACCGTCCAGGGCATCATCCCCCAATCCACCGCGAAGCACGTTGACATTGGCATCCCCGGTCAGGTCATCGTCCAAACCGCTGCCGGTGACGTTTTCGATACTGTCGAAAGAATCTCCCTGGGCATCCCCGCCGGTTCCACTGTTGGTCGTCAGGTTGACCGTCACCCCAGCAGAGGAAAACCGGTAGGCGGCGGTATCCAGCCCGACGCCGCCCACCAGGGTATCGGCCCCGGCCATCCCTTCCAACACATCATCCCCGGCCCCGCCGGTGAGCACGTTGGCCACCTCGTTGCCGTTGAGGATGTCCTCGTTGGCCCCACCAGTGGCATTCTCGATGGTAACCCCGAAGGCAATGACCAAGTTGTTGGTGCCGTTGTAGATATTACCTTCAAGATTCATCAGGGTGCTGTTGCGGGAATAGTCGGATGCCAGAACGGCATAGGGATCAACAATACCGACGGAGCTAAAATAGCCTGGGCGCAGATCCAGAAGATTGGTGCCGGTCTGGTTGGAGGCATCCAGCAGGTCGGTACCGCCGCCGTCCCAGATCGCATCCTGCATGCGCGGATCCACATCCCAGGTATAGACGTTATCCCCAACTCGCGTCGTCAGGTTGTCACCATAGAGATATTGCAGCAGACGGATATCATAAAGCTGGAATTCGTCGTTCCATCTGGAAGCGTAGGAATAAGTGGTCACACCCGGTCCGGGGCCGTCCAGATAGTAGCGGTTGGGTGCGGAAGTGTAGGACATATCCGAAAATAGCCGACTGTCATCGGAAAGGAGCATGGTTTCGTCGTTGGGTGCCAGATCCCAGGGATGACTCTCCGAGCGGACGTCATGGGGGTGTTTCATGCCCACGGCATGCCCCGTTTCGTGAACCATGGTCTTGAAGGCAAATCCACCCGGGGTCATGTCATCGGAAAAACCATCCCTGTTCTGCATGAACAGATCGCCGCTCAGTGCGGTAAATTCCCCGTTCGCATAGCTCGGTACGCCACCGACCCCATGGGTCATCGTACTGGTGTGTTCTGTAAGGCTGTCATAGAGATCGATGGTACCCACCTGCATGTCCCCAGGGACGGAATCATCCACCAGGGTGAAGTTGATGGTGGCAAAGGCCGACAGATCGGTGACTACCGACAAAAAAGCGGCCTTCTGATCCGCATTGAAAGCAATGAACGTTCCCGCATCACCCAGATAGCCGGCAATGTGATTGGGCACAGTCGTTGGATAACTGAACGTGACCACTGTGGGGGCATCATTTCCAAACGGATTCCAATTCCTCCAACCTCCAGAGAAGAGAGACCAGAAATAGCTTTCCGTTCCCACCGCCTGGACATAGGATTGCAGGGAACCATCCAGCACGATATCATGGGAGTAGAGATCGGATGCGGTGACGGTCAGGGTCAGGGTGGCATTGGTTCCCGCAAAAAGGCTGCCATCGGAGCCGTTCCAATCGAAAGAGGTGGTTCCGGTCCACTCGGTATCCGGGGTAAAAACCAATCTCACCAGATCGGTGGCGTTGATTTCGTCTCCGGCGTTTACCGTCGTATCGCCCAGTTTCAATATGCCGTGGTCCGGAAGCGAAACGATCTTGATGCGGCTCAGACTATCCCCATCGCCATCGAAGAAATGGCTGTTGAAATCATAAAGCGTAAACCCCATGACCACGTTTTCAAAACCGATCCGGTTGGCATCTGTGACGATGGGAGCCGCGAGAATTCCATCATAGTTTTGAAAGACCATCGGGATGGATGACTGGATATTGCCAGAGGATCTTTCCAGAACCCAGTCGCCTCCGCGCTCCTGTTTCCCTGTGGCATCGGTGGAGGCGGCCACATCCCGACCGGTCAGTTGAGCCATGCCGGCAACAAAAATTTCTCCAATCTCCCCACGGGCGACATCACAGCCATAGATCAGAATGTCCGCATCCGCCGTCATCCCCTGGGACCATGCCCCGAGTGCCCTGGTGTGAGAGTCCAGCGTATCGGTAGACAGCCTTTCCGAGCCAAGCTCAAGACTCCCCGGTCCACCGTGAGAGACAATGTGAATGGTGGACACGTTGGTCCGATGCGACAGAAAAGCACCGATTTGCTCCACCCCGTTGGCATCCGCCTCCAGAATGATAACTTCGGCGTTGGAATCAACCCCGTTGATCAGGGTCTGGTAATCCCGGACATGGGGATCGACAAAGATGATTTCCCGTGGGTTCAAAAGCGCGGTGGGAAAATCGGCAGTGGGCGGTTTGACGGTGGGAAGTTCAAGGAGGGCGTCGAGAATATCCTGGATATCATGACCACTATCGGGAAGGTCCAGCGGCGGGGAGGAATCCTGGGTGGCCTCAAGAGCGGTCGCGAATCCGGCGGCATCGTACATCATACGCGGTTCCAACACCCGCATAGTCTTCACGCCACGGCACATCATCTCCAGGCGCTCCTGCATGTCGCGCCGTTGCCTCTCCTCTGCGGCCAATCGGATCCATCTTCTTAACTTTTCCCAAAGGCTCATCATCCCCCTCCATTTGAGAAACGCTTCAATCCGTCCCTACTCTCCGCAGCCCGAACACCACACCGATCTACATCCGGGGATGACGCTACAGTGTCTACGAAGAGCCGAGGTACATCAAGTGGATCCGACCGAACGGTTGGGCAAGCCACAATCGTTCGTCAGCAAATAGGAGTCGGGGAAACACCGCCTGGATATTTTGGAACTACGTCCGGTTTGCACCACGCTCGGCATCTCCCTGGCCGAATTCGTGAGTTATCTCAAACACGGTGCCATTCGGGCAAGAAAAAGTCAAATTCAAAATCATGAATGAGTCTAATTTTCCAGGGATGTGTAAACAAATTATCGAATGTCAACACGCTCTAAAGAGAAGGGGGGACTGAATGGTTACTGACCGGGTCAAACATTGGCCAACGACAGCTCGCGTCGTAACAGCTTTCCCGAGGCCGTGCGCGGCAATGAGGCCACCATGCGGTAGGATTGGGGATGTTTGTAGGGTTCCAACCGATCGTGCATCCAATCCCGAACCGACTTTTCAGCGAAAGGGTGCGAAGGGTCAGGCAGAACCAGGGCGACCAATTGCCTTGCCGCCCCGTCCCCCTGCGCGACGACAGCGACATCCAAGATCCCTGGACAAGCCTGCAACATCGTCTCCACCTCCAAGGGATGTACCTTGAACCCCCCCAGGTTGATTACATCATCGACGCGGCCCACATAGTGGTAAAAACCCAGCTCATCCCGCCGAACCAGATCGCCAGTTGCAAACCATTTTCCATCCCGGACGGGGGGGGACGGCTGGCCTGCGGGGATAAAATAACCCATCGTAACGTGGGGACCACGGATCAGAAGTTCCCCATCCATCAAACTCTGCCCCGAGTCCAGCATCATCTCCACACCAGGGGGAGGTTGTCCCAGAGCGTTCAGGCGATCCATGGCGAAGGCTTGGTGATATTCCAAAAACAGCGACCGGGAGGCTTCGGTCAAGCCGTAGTGATGCCAAATTCGCGCCTGGGGTAAATAATCCATCAAACGTTGTTTTTCCGCAATTTCCATGGAAGCACTGCCAATTTCCACCAGACGCACCCCGGACAACCATGGACTCACCCTCTTGCCGAAAGCCAACAGCAACCGTATTCCTGCCGGCACCTGGGCAAACACACTGGCAGCCGAAGCCTTGACCACCTTAAGCAACCGTTCTGGACGAAACCGGCCTGGCAGCAGATGGATGCGGCATCCAACCCCCAACCCACAGCGCAATCGCCCCAAACCAAACGAATGATACAACGGCAGGGTAATCACCTCCCGATCGGCCTCGGTCAATCCCGTGACTGCGTTGATCTGGGTTGCAGCGGCACTGATGTTGCCGAGGGTCAGCCCGACATATTTGGGTACCCCCGTGGTGCCGGTTGTGGCAAGGATCAACACCGCATCACTATTGGCGGGGAATCCTGGTAACGCCACCCCCTCACCTTCCCGCACCAGGGTTGCCACGGTGGCATCGGAAAGCTCCAATGGTTGCCAACCCGAACATGGAGCAATCTCCGCCAGGATCGCCGAGGGTGCAACAACCATGGCCGGTGCCAAATCCAACAACCGCTGCGACCATTGCACCCTGGTCAGCCCGGGGTCCACCACCACCGCCACCCCACCCAGGCGCAGCAATCCCAGGTAAAACAGGAGGCAAGGACGCGAGGCATCCATCACCAAAACAACCCGCGCACCAACCTCAAGCCCCCGCCCCTTCAACCCCCGGGCCAACGACTCCAGCAGTGACCACAAGGTTGCATAGTCCACCTCCCCCGCCCCATCCCAGACCAATGCTGGCTTGGCTCCACGCTCGAAGGCGTGGCGTTGCAAACTTTCCAGAAGATTTTCCCCGGCAAACGGGGTAGTCCAATCATCCACTTTCGACCTCTCACATCCACCCTCACGGTCCCCCCAAGGTCACCCAGCGCACCATATGCCCCATGACCCACAGACCATCCCAAGCCGGCTCAAACAAGGTCATGCGACCGACATCCGGCAAACGACAAACGCCCCGTAAAGCCGCCGCACGGGCGTAGAGCAAACGCCTTTCCCCCGCCAAAGCCAAGCCAATGGTCTGGATATCCGCGTGCGCCAGACAGACGGTCTGCATGACATCCTCCACCCCACGCACCGCCACCACCCGCGAATAGCACGGATCGGCCAATTTCATTTCTTCGTCATGGAGGACCGTCCAACCCGTATCCTGAGAATGCCAGACATCGTAGAGCATGTCATGATGGATACGATTCATCTGAATGGCCATCACCGTCCCCGCGTCCGGGGGTAATTTGGGAATGCGCAAAAGGGCGCGGGCCATTTCTTCCCCCAACCGCTCGGCAAAAATTCTGGGAGATATTTCCCCTCCCCGTTCGACAAAAATGGTATGCGGTGATGAACAGGCATACTGATCAAAGACCGAACAATCGGTAGCGACCCGACGCAATATTTTTTTCACACCGCGTCCTTCGGTCAACTGTTCCCGCCCGATCACCATAAAGGACAGTTTTGGACCAAAAAACAGATCACGCACATCATAACGTCGTGGCCAGGCGGCAAGGGATTCCACCGCCTCACGCCCCCCCCAGGCCACCCTGACATTCGCCACCGCCGAGAGCCTGGCCCCCAGGGGATGCTCTCTGGGAAAATGAACCACCGCCAGCGTTTCCAGAAGATCCGCTCCCTTCAGACAATATCCCCCTGGCAATCGGGCCTCCAGATCGCGCAATGGCGACAACAAGGCAGCCATGATGTGGCGTTCCGCAGAGGGGGCACGTACCAAATTGATATTTTTGGTCACCATGGACTGAACCAGAACAAACAAACCGATCAATGGGACATTGCCTGCCACCCAGTGCAATACCAACCCTTTGGGAATGGCCATAGCCTTACGCCGGGTACTGTGATCCACAGGGTGAAAATCATCGAGAAAACCATGATGTCCACCCAAACCAAGCGCGGCTATCCTTCGCAACGAATCGGCACGGCACCAATCGCACAAAAACGCCAGCCCCCGTTTGTCCAAATCCTCGTACATTCCAGACTGCCGCCATTCCCTGGCCAACTGATCCACCAACACAATCACCGCTTCCACCGGGACCTGGGCCAACCATTCGCGACGGGATTCCAGGGACTGCAATACATCATCCACATGGTTGGCAAACCCCTGATGCTTTCCGCGCACCAACAGCAGTTCCACCACCCCCTCCCCCTGGGTTCCCGTCCCGGGAGTTTGAATGGTTGCCACCCGGGTCGCCATCACATCGCCACACCCCCGCACTTCCGCCTTGGCCACCCGCCCGGTCACCATGAAACGGACCCCCTCACGACCGCAGGGGCAACGGTCTCGCCCCAAAATCCGTCCCAGATCGTCGGTCAAAACCGAATTGCCCGGATAGGAATGGGGGATCGGGGTTAAAAATTGCAGCACCCCCACGTCTCCATCCGCTACCGGTTTGAAAGTATGGGGATCACGCACAATAACCTCGGCCACCGCCGGGGGATGCTTGACTCCCGCCACACAGTCGGGATAGTTGACTCCCATCTGCTCGGTAAAACCATAGACATCCACCACCCGGGTCGGGTCGATCCCTGAAATTTCCTGGATCATCGCCTTGAATTTTTCCGGACCTACCGCCAGATCCTGCAATTTTTTCCATCCACCGATGTGCAATACCTGGCTTCCTCCGGGAAGGCTGAACCTGTACCCATCCTGATGCAATCGCAGAATGACCGCCTGGTAGAGAATGTAGGTAAAGCCAAAAATGACCGGTGGTGTCCCACCATCCTGCCACCGTTGCAAAGTGGCAGAAAAAAGGTCACGGTTCAGGGTAAAACCACCCGCTGCATCCGGTTCGAGACAAAATACCGCTTCGGAGGCATGGTTCAAGTAGCCCAACACCGCCGCACCACGGGCTTTCAGTTGCGACAGGTGGGTTTTCGGGTCCACATCCATGAATAAAAACGGGCGTCGCCGATTGCCGATGGCCTCACCGATGGAAAGGCTCATGGCACGGGTTTGCCTTTTGGCCGTCAATTGATCGATCATCACCGTACTGGGAATACCGGAAGTCCCGGAGGATTGCAGCTCGACACGCACCTCCTCTCCGGCGACCGACAACAATCGACCACCCAGCAACTTGAAAGCGTGGACGGGCAACCAGGGGAGTGCAGCGAGATCGGTCAGGGGATGCTCAAAATCCACCCCCCGCCGCTGGCAATAGCGACGAAAAGGGGGACAATGTTGAAAATGATGCCGCATTTCCTCGGCCATGGCGGCCAGAAAAAGGGGACGGCGTTCATCCTCACGCCATTCCCTCGGCGGCCTGGAAAGCAATGTTTGCAGGGAGGTATTGACCTCCTTCATGGCCTTGCCCGGTTGCAGGTCATAAAACCATCTCCATCATACCACCACACGTTTCCAACCTTCGGGAAGCAGGAAGAAATCAAGAATTATAGAATTGAATCAATTCATCAACGACAACATTGCGGGGATTGAACCGGGTACAGACATCCACCAAGGCATCCCCTGCCAAGGCTTCGGGATCCAGAGCCATCTCCCCTGAAACGCCCCTGGCAAACCAATCCCGGAAATTTTGTGCCAGTCCCCCCCCCCGCTGAAATTCCCGGACGCGCTCGGCAATGGCAAAACCCAACAAAGATTCCAATTGATCCAAACGCTGGGCCACTTTGGCATCAGCCCGATTAAACTCCAAAACCGGTGCCAGAAAAATTCCGTTGGCTTCACCGTGGGCAACGCCAAAGCGCGCCAGTTGATGGGCCAGGGAATGACAAATACCCACACCACACTGGTTTTGCACCATCCCCGCCAGATGGGCGGCAAACTGAAGCTGAATCACCGTCGTCGCATCCCCTTCATCCCGCCAAGGCGTCGGCCAAGGGATTATCCACATTGGAAATGGCCCCCTCCACGGCATGAGCCATGGCATCGATCACACCCGCCATCATGACCGACCGGGGAATCCCGTGTAAAAATCTGGGATCCAACAAAACGATGTCGTAGATGAAATCGTGGGTGACAACAACCATTTTAGACTGGGTTTGCCGATCCAGCACCAAGGCTGAAGAGGAAACCTCCGCGCCGGAACCGGCCGTTGTCGGAATGGCGCACATGCGAATATGGGTTTTCAACGGGGGAGCCGCAAACGGTCGATGTATCTGTGCCACATCCGCTTCGGGCCAGGCCAGCTTGAGCAACACCAGCTTGGCCAGATCCAACACCGACCCGCCCCCCACCGCAACGATAAGATCAGGGACGCCCCCTCCCAAAGACGACAGTACCGCAGCGACACTGTCCCAATCGGGATCACCCCGGCCCGGTCGCGTCACTTCCACAACCGATTCAGCAGTAAGCATTTTTTTAATTTCTCCACGAAGTTTTTGCCCCAACGACCCGCCGGTCAGCAACAATGTCCGGGATGAACCCACCCCCTTCAAAGCCATCAACGCCCGAGGACCGGCAAACAGATCGGGATTCGTCAACAATCGCGGTACCGCGAACAGCGTTTTTATCCGAGAAAACCCCATCCTAGAAAACCTCCGTCCGCACCCCCCGGTTGATCCTTAATTTCACCCGATCAACCCTGACCACAACCGATCCACTGACCAATGGCATCCAAAAGTTGCTGTTTGCGTATGGGCTTGGTCAAAATCAGGTTGCATCCGACATCCATCCCCTTCCGCAACTCCTGCGCCGCCGCATGCGCGGTCAATGCCACGATGGGAACCTGTGAACCTTTTCGGTATTCCGCTTCCCACGCCCGAATGATGCGTGTGGCTTCAAACCCATCCATCACCGGCATTTGGATATCCATCAAGACCACATCAAACCGGTCATTCATAAATTTTTCCACCGCCTCAGCACCATTCTCCGCATTTTCCAGCCGACAACCGCTCACCCGTAAAAACGCATGGATAACCATTCGATTCTCCTCCGTGTCTTCCACCAGAAGAACCGCCGGCCGACGCTGAGAATCATCTTTCTCCTTGAACCCAGACGGGTCACAAACTCCTGCCATCATTATCCGATACCTTCCAGTTTGACTTCATGTTTCATTTTCGCCAACCGATAAGAATTCCTGCTGGGAATGAAAGAAATCATTAACGAGAACCAGTCGTCACACAAGAGCCACCATGCGGAATCATTTGATCGTCACCATCCAAACCGTATCAGGCCAGCATCGTTACCGAATTTCCTTATTTTGGATAGGATTTTTTTTGCTTTTGCTCTGTTTCACCGTGGGAAGCTTTCATTATTATCCCCAACGCGGTCCCTGGCCTTCGACAACCAACCCCATGAACAATCTGGCCCAGGATGAGTTCCATCAGCTGCTCATGGAACTTGTTCAAGAACAGCCGCCTCCCCGCAAAATCAACCCGATATCACGTCACATGCGACCCGAGTTGACGCCCGACCTGGAATCTTTGGATGATTTTTTTGACGAAAACGTTTACCTGGGAAAGAAAGACAATCCGAAGAAAGATAAACCTCAAATCGGTAAAAAAACAAATAAAAAAGTCCCCATTCTGACAAAACCAAAAAGTACACCCGATGTTGGCCAAACCGTTGCCCTGCATGCAAACCCTTATTCCTCGCCAACACGAAAATTGCAAGAAGATATTTTCGCGATGATCCCCAACGGTTCCCCAGTAGATTTCAAAGGAATCAACAGTCCCTACGGCAATCGCCCCCATCCCAAACGCGGCAATCTTCGATTTCACCCCGGTATTGACCTTTTCGCCGATCTGAAAACGCCCACCAAAGCCACCGCCGATGGCTTCGTTGCGTTTGCAGGATTTGAAAATGACCACAGCTATGGAAACCTGGTTACCATCCAACACGATTATGGCTTTCAAACAAGCTACGCCCATCTCTACGACGTGTGGGTCAAAAGTGGCGATTTTGTCAGAAAAGGTGACGTCATCGGCCGTTCGGGAAACTCAGGTCTCTCCAGTGGTCCGCACCTTCACTATGAAGTCCGGTTTGTCCAGCGCGCCATCGATCCCATGGAATTTATAAATTGGGATACGAAAAACCTGGATCCACCTTTCACAGAAAAACAAACCGCATGGCCCTCCCTGATCAATCAGGTCAGTCAGCAAATCAACAGACTGCTACCCCTGCCTCTGGGACCATCCCTGAACCAAGGCAACACAAAACCTCTCTGATGACCCTCACACCCCGACCTTCCCCCCTTCCAAACCGGCATCCCGCCTTCAGCCCCCCTCCCCCACGAGCACACCCTAAGATCCAACAATCCGTTAAACCATCATCCTAATGTATTTCTTTTCATTTCAAACTGTTAAAAACATTTCAAGCCCCATCAACCGTGCGGAAAACACAATAACGAGATAATGGCCCCAAGATTGCACAATGTCTCCGCGTCGGGGTTGGATCCTTAAATAAAATCGCTGCTAAAAAAGAAAATTCTTAAAAAAGAGTGCTGCTTAAAGGTCAAGGATCCACCCCGATGTCAAAGATATTGCATTTATTGCGGCATGAGTCGGAAAAATAGTCAAACACTTGACGAACAAATCAAAGGCAGAAAACTGACAATCCCTTGCGAAAGCCAACTTCAAAGAAAGAATTTTGACTAACAAAACGGAGTCTTACATGGGTGCTTTCCCGCTTCCACCTTCAGAAACTCACGACCTTTCTCCCCAGATCAAAGCCTATCAACAAGGCTCGGCTCTGGCCGACAACACGAGAGCCGCCTATTGGGGAGACCTGCGGCGCTTCATGGATTGGGGAGGTGAGGTTCCATCCTCGGCCAAGATGGTTGCCTCCTACCTTGTCGCCCACGCCGATTCGCACAAATTTGCCACTCTGGCACGCTGGAAGGTATCCATCGGCAAAGCGCATACCGCCCAGGGGTTGGCCGATCCAACAAAAACGGAGTTAGTGCACGCTGTCCTCAAAGGTATCAAACAAAAACATGGCCAAGACCAAAGACAAGTGGCTCCCTTGACCAAGGAAAAGATTGTTGCCATTTGTGTTCAAATGGGTGACAGGCTCAAGGATAAACGAGACAAGGCACTGATTTTGGTAGGATTTGCGGCTGGTCTCAGGCGGTCCGATCTTATCGCCCTGGGGGCCAACAATCTGCAAAAAAGAGAGAATGGCATTGAAATTCATCTGAGCAAGGGGCGCGTCGGACTGCCCCACGCCCGTGGCGAAGTTTGCCCGGTTCGGGCTCTTGATGATTGGTTGCAAGCGTCGGAGATCGAAGAGGGGCCCGTTTTCCAGGGGATCAACCGGCACGGGCGTCGCTCGGGAAAACCCCTCACAGGACATGGTGTAGCCCTGATCGTCAAGGAGCGCGTCCAGTCCATTGGTTTGGATCCTGCCAATTTCAGCGGATTCAGCCTGCGGTCCGGGTTGATCGCCAGTGCCTCCGCCGCCGGAATTTCGCTGCAAAGTGCCACATCCCTGTCGGGAACCGGGGTTCTTTGAAAATGGCAGCACCTGTCTGATTTCCAGACTCGTCCGCCCGCCCTCGCCGCCATCCGGCGAGGGCGCACGGACGTGCTGCCCTTCGGACAGATTTATCTTTCGGATACCTGCTCCGAAACCTCTTTGCGAACTTGGTCCATGTCCAGCATCGATGCCTTTTCGATCAGTTCAACAAACTGGGGCTCCGGAAGCATGCCGGGTTGGGAAAAAATAATAATTTTCTCCCGGAATATCATCAGAGTCGGAATCGAACGGATCTGAAAGGCGTGGGCAAGTTCCTGTTGCTCGTCGGTCTCCACCTTGCCAAAGACAATGTCAGGATAACGCGCCGAAACTTTTTCAAAAATGGGCGCAAAAGCCTTACACGGTCCGCACCACGATGCCCAAAAATCAATAATCACCATATCATGACCGTTGACCGTTTGTTCAAAGTTTTCCTTGTCCAGGGTGACCGTTGCCATCACAACTCTCCCGCCGAAATATAATTTAATTTATCCGAAACCCCCTTGGTTTCGGAGCCTTTTTCGAGCATGGCCTCAACCACCGCGAATGGACGCGCCGCCGATTGTGTCAGCTGTTCTCGAACAACCCTGTATTCCGATTCCATCTTTTTACGAACCTGTTCATCATACAATAAATCCATCAGATCAGCACACAGGGTTTCCGGATTGGCCTCATCCTGCAACCGTTCCCTGACCACTTCTTTTCCGGCCACCAGATTGACCAACGAAAAAAAAGGGATACGCACCAACCATTTTCCGATCTCATAGGTGAGACGGTTGACACGGTAACAAACCACCTGCGGAATACCCATCAGTGCCGTTTCCAGGGTAGCCGTCCCCGAAGTCACCAACGCCGCATCGGCACTCGCCACCAAATCATACGTCGCCCCCACCCGTATGGGAACCTCCTGCCTAAAATCCATCCCAACGTCCTGCGGCCAGTGGCGCAACAACTCACCCTCAGAAAGCGTCGGGGCACAGGCTACAGCAAAACACACCGACGGCATACGTTTTTTGAGCAAAAAACAGGCTCGGATCATAGGGGCAAACAATCGACTCACCTCGGAATGCCTGCTCCCAGGCAAAATCACGACCCACTTGTCATCCCTGCCAATCCCCAACCCCCGTCGCACCCTCTCCCCGCCACCCGCCCCTTCCGCCCGCATGGACCAGGGCAAAGCCCGGTGCACCAAGGGATGCCCGACAAAAGTTACAGGGAGACGGGTATTGGCATAAATCTCTTTTTCAAAAGGGAAAAGCACCAGCAGGTGATCGATAAACTTTTCCAGATGCTTTGCCCGCCCACGCCGCCAAGCCCATACCTGAGGTGAGACATAGTGCAACACCGGAATGTTCCTGGCCTGGGCGCGTTTTGCCAAAATAAAATTAAAATCAGGCAGGTCGATGGTCACCAACAGGTCCGGTCGCTGCCGATCCATAAGCCCAAGCAAATATTGAAACACTCTATAAAGATCAGGCAGCCTGCGTACAATCTCCACCAAACCAATCACAGACAAATGGTTGATATTGTAAGGACCATCAACCCCCTCGGCCCGCATCCCTTCCCCACCAACCCCCATGAACTGGCAATCGGGATACCCCCGGCGCAACTCCCGCAGCAACTCCGCGCCCAGAAAATCCCCCGAAGCCTCCCCCGCAACCAACAAAATTTTCCAACCTTTTTTTTTCATCGTAGCAGCCTGCCATCACCAGCCACCCCCTCCCCCCCCGGATTTTGCATATCCGCATCCGCGCATACCACCAGAATCTGCCCCTGGCGATTAACCAGACGCAACGTTTTTTCCGGATCCAAAAGGATGGTCTTCCCCGCTTCTATGGCCAATACCGAAATACCCGAGGCCTGCATATTGGCTACCGTCGAAGGACCCACCGTCGGCAGATCCAAACGCAAATCCTGACCTGGCTTGGATGTTTTCACCAGCACCACCTCACCCCGACCCGCCCAACTCATCCGGGATCCCCGCACCAAATCCCCGACACGCAAGATCATCGCATCCGTCCCCTCCATCGCCTCCACCGCCACCACAACCTTTTTTTTGACCACCACCCCCTGGCCAATATCCAACCCGCCCAACACTTTCGCCGCCCGCCAACCGATGCGAATATCTTCCCAAATCTCAGCATCAGGCGCACGTTGACTCAACACCCCAGCCGGAGCCAACAACTGCGGCAAATAATCGGTGACCGACCGCACACGAAAACCATGCTTGGCCAATTCATCGGCTATTTCCCGCAATAAATTATCGTCGTGGAGATGGCTGAGACGCCACACCAGCCTTAACGCCATGGTATCGGGACGCACCCGCCAGATGGCAGACTTGGAAATCCCCCCCGCAAGGACCAGATCTTGAACTTTTCTGTCTTTAAAAAAATGAATGATTTTTTTAAAACGCCCCAGCGTCACCCACAACACATCATCCACCAGATCCTGGATACGCCGGTCCGTTTCCCCAAGATGCGCCGCAACCACCACCGGACGCGCCGCCTCGACGGCCACCTTCTGGACAAAAAGCAGGGGCAAACTTCCGTTGCCAGCAATCAGTCCAATGGGAACTCTGGATGTACCGATGGCCAACGCCTCCCTGGCTCAAACATCACACCTTTCGGGCAAAAAACAAAACCTTGGGGCACTGCCCCAAACCCCGCCGGGGGGGATGATCCCCCCAGGCATATCGTTACCCACATCTTTTCCCCCCTGAAAAATTATTGAAAGAAAAAAGGGGTCTGGGGGATTGCCCCCAGGGTTTTGATTTTGACTTTGAATTTG
>JACSDG010000132.1 GCA_015660855.1 Magnetococcales bacterium | reverse complement strand
AAAAACCTTGGAGGCTCCGCCTCCAAACCTCCGCCGGGGGGAGAACCTCCCCCCGGACCCCCGCAATACTTTTAAAGAAAAAAAGGCGGGGGGACTGAACAGTTACTAAAAAAAATTGAGTAGCATCTGGATATGGGAGGGTGCGTGTTGGATTTTCAAGGCCATATAAAAAAATTGTTTGGTCCCGAGAGCCTGCTGGCCCAAAAAATTGAAGGTTATGAACCCAGGCCAGCCCAGGAACAGATGGCGACCCTGGTGCTCCAGGCAGTGGATGCCAAGCGTCCGTTGCTGGTGGAGGCAGCGACCGGTACCGGAAAAACTCTGGCCTACCTACTGCCCCTCCTGAGTCTTGGCAAGCGGGTCATCGTTTCCACCGCCACCAAAGCGTTGCAGGACCAGATTGTCAGCAAGGATCTGGTTCTGGTACGCCAGGTTCTTGCCCGTCGTTTTAAAATGGCGGTTCTCAAAGGTCGGCACAACTATCTGTGCCAGTTTCGTTATCAAAAATTCAAGACCACAGCTCCAAGGTTGTCGGTCCGGGAACGCCAATGGCTGACACGGGTGGACCGCTGGCTGGAAAATACCCGTACCGGTGATCGAGACGAGTTGGAAAACATGCCGGAACGCCCCAATCTATGGAGCGAATGTCATGCCGATGCCAATTATTGTCCCGGACGAGACTGTCCCGACGCCAAGGAATGTTTTTTGGCGCATGCGCGCCGCCGAGCCATGGAAGCCGATCTGGTCGTGGTCAACCATTATCTGTTTTTTGCCGATCTGGCGGTCAAAGACGCTGGTTTTGGCGAAATTCTTCCCAAAGCCGATGTCGTGGTTTTTGATGAGGCCCATCGCATTCCCGACATTGTCACCCGCTTTTTCGGTTGGGAAATCACCAACGGTCAAATCCAGGATCTGGTGCAGGACAGCCGCGATCAAATGGATACCGTCGGCCTTGTGGATGCGGAATTTGACGCAGGGATCAAAGGGTTGGAAAAAGCCCTGGCGGAATTGCGTGGGGCTTTTCCAGAGGAGAACAGTCGTGGAGGATTGTCACCTGAAAGCATGAATGATCGACCCGGACGGGCCTTGGTAACCGTGGAAGCGGCGTTGCACCGCCTGTTGGATTGCATGGAACCCCTCTTGCCCCAGGTTTCAGGATTGGGAATCTGCAAACGCCGCACGACCGAACTCCTGGAAACTTCGGGGCGTATCCGGGTGTTGCAGGATCCGGGGCGGGTACATTGGTTTGAAACCCGTGGCCGTTTTCTTTCCCTTTCGGCGTCACCCCTTGAAACCGGACCGACGTTGCGCGATCTTCTGTACCCCGCCGCCGATTGTCATATTTTTACTTCGGCTACCCTGGCCACTGGCGCGGGTGATGAAGGGTTTTCTTTTTTTGCCAAACAGTTGGGATTGGAATCGGGGGAAATGTTGGCCCAGCGTCTGCCTCCTCCCTTCGACTATGCCAACCGCACTCTGCTCTACATCCCTCAAGGACTTCCGGAGCCGTCGCAGGGCAATTTTCCCAGGGCTGCCACCGAAGAAATCCTGCATCTGCTGGAATTCTCCGGTGGCAGGGCATTGGTCCTTTTTACTTCACAGCGTATGCTGGAAACGGTGCATGAAGGGGTTCGGGATCGGTTGCGTTTTCCCCTGTTGGTTCAGGGTACCCAACCCAATGGCGTATTGCTGCGGCGGTTTACCGAAGATGTGGAATCGGTATTGTTCGGCCTGGCCAGTTTTTGGGAAGGAGTGGATGTTCCAGGGGAATCCTTGTCCATGGTAGTGATCGACCGGCTCCCCTTCGCCTCCCCCGGGGATCCCCTGGTGGCGGCCCGGAGTCGTTGGTTGGAATCCCAGGAAATCAACCCCTTCAAACAGATGTATATTCCCAAAGCCATCCTTTCCCTGAAGCAGGGTTTGGGGCGTTTGCTGCGGCGAAGAAATGATCGCGGAGTATTGGTCGTTCTGGACCGCCGTATGGTCGATAAATGGTATGGTCGCTGGTTCCTTGAAGGGCTTCCCCCTTCGCCACTGACGCGTGATCGGGAGGCGGTGCGCCGGTTTTTCTTGTGACAATCAAATCGTTGGCTCTGGATGGGTCAGGCCCCCTGGGTGGGGTGGCCCTCCTGGAAGAAGAGCATGTCGTGGCCTCGACCACCTTTGCCGAAGGGCCTGGGTTTGGCGTGGCCTTGTTTGCTCAAGTTGCAGAAATCCTTGCCCAAAACCACCTTGTCGTCGCCAATTTGAATCTGTTAACCGTTGCCTTGGGACCGGGATCGTTTACCGGATTGCGTTTTGCCCTCGGTCTTGCCAAAGGAATGGCCATGGTTCATGACATTCCGGTGGTTGGAGTTTCAACCCTGGCACTGGCGGCGGCGGATGTCCGGGAGAACAATGGTTGGATACTTCCCATCCGGGATGCTGGCAATCATTTTGTTTTCTACGCCCTATATCAAAGTATCCATAAAAAAATCACCCCGATTTTTCCCCCCACCATGGGGCGTATGGATACGTTGACGACAATGCTTAAAACCGCCACGGGGTCAGAGGCCGTCCTTTGTTGTGGTTCTGGATTGAAGGTGGTTGGTGACCAACTTCAGGAGCTTCTCAGGGAACGTTTTGTGGTGCACGAAAACCCCTTTTCTCAACCCTCTGCGGGTCTTTTGGGCCGGTTGGGGCTTGAGACCTGGCGCAACAATGGAAAACTCCCCTCCCCCATGGATCTTGAACCCCTTTATCTCCGCCCCCCTCAGGCGGAATGGAATCGGCGGGAACAAATCGGGTGAATGGACGGTCCATGGTTTACGGCGACGTGCCGGAAATTGCCGCCCTGGAGCGCATGGTCAACCCGCACCCCTGGACCGAAACCATGTTTCTGGAAGAACTCAGGTTGGGTTCCTTGTGTCGGGTGCTGACCAAGGATTCGGGAACCATCACCGCCTATCTGGTAGCCAGGCTCCTGTGGGATGAATGGCATCTTTTGGCCGTCGCGGTGGCTCCAGCAAACCGGGGTTTGGGCTTGGCCCGAACCTTGGTGCAGGAGTTGATTGTCCATGCGACCCAAACCGCCGCTCGGGCGGTCATGTTGGAGGTTCGAGCTTCCAATCTTCCGGCGGCCAATCTTTACGCAAGCCTTGGTTTTGTCCCTACAGGTGTCCGGAAAAACTACTATGCGGGTTCCTACAAAGCGGAAGATGCCATCGTTATGGAACGACGAATTGCGCGGGAAAGGTAAAATCAACCCTTTTTGAAATTGTGTATTTTGCGTACAATGGATTTGTGTGTCGGGAGAATAAAGTTTGCTGTGAAATGCTTGACTCATCGGTGCCTGGGGGGGGGGCGTCGCTCGCGCGTCGTTGCCGTGGAAGGACGGCGTGTTATCGGGAGCCGGACAGCCGCAACTCCCTGGAAACCAACACTCTCAAGGCGATGGTTAAGAAGGAGTTCATCCATGATTGTCGAAGATGTCATGACCCGTAATGTACGCACTGCCCGGAAGGACGATACCATTCGCACCGTGGCCGATATCATTTGCTCCCAGAAAATCAGCGGTCTGCCTGTGATCGATGAGGACAATCATCTGGTCGGTGTAATCTCGGAAAAAGATATCCTTAATGCCCTGCTTCCCAGCTATCACGAATTTCTGGATGATCCTATCCGCTCGAGAGATTTTGAATCCATGGAAAAATCCTACCACGCTGTTCTTACCAAAACGGTGGGGTCGCTGATGACGACAAAGATTTTCTCTTCATCCCCCAAGGATCCGATCATGAAAGCGGCTTCGCAAATGGCTTTGCACAAAATTCGCCGTATTCCCGTCGTCGAGGGTGGTGACCGGTTGGCGGGCATCATCAGCCTGGGTGATATCCACAAGGCCATCTTCAAGAAGGAACTGGGCTTGGAGGATTAGGTGGTTTCCCGACAACATCGACAGGCAACCGGAATCGCAAAGGTTGGGGCATCCTCGTTGGCCGGAGTGGGGTGTTTTTTCTTAGGTTCGTTGTCGGGGTCAGGGGAGGATGTCTGCGGAGAGGGAAGATGACCGTTTCCGGGATGGGCGGGTTGCCCTGTCCAACCTCGGTGCGTCGCAAACACGCTCACCATCGCCGGGTCGTGTCGGTATGGCCTTGGATTGCCTGGGGGCGTACCGTCGGTCGCGAAAGTTTGGCGAAAGACCTTTTTGCCGGGTTGACCGGTGCGGTCGTGGTGTTGCCACAGGGGGTGGCTTTTGCCGCCATCGCCGGGTTGCCCCCCGAATACGGACTCTACACCGCCATGGTGCCTGTTATCGTGGCCGCCATTTTCGGTTCTTCGCACCATTTGGTTTCTGGCCCCACCACGCCAATTTCCCTCCTTGTTTTTTCCACCCTGTCCTCCATGGCCCCCGCCGGGAGTCCTGAATATATATCCCTGGCACTGACTCTCGCATTTTTGGCTGGTTTTTTTCAGATTGCCCTGGCCTTGGCTCGATTGGGCCTGTTGGTCAATTTTGTTTCCCATTCGGTGGTGGTGGGGTTTACCGCCGGTGCGGCAGTTTTAATTGCTTCCGGACAGATTAAAAATTTGTTCGGTCTTCACTTTGCCCACAATGAATGGTTTTTTCACAATTTGGCGCACCTGGTCGAAGCACTTCCCCAGACCAATAATCAAGCGTTGGTGGTAGGTTTGGTCACTTTGTTGACGGTAATCGGTCTGCGCCGTCTTGTTCCCCATTGGCCCAACATGCTCCTCGGCATGCTTGCAGGCAGCCTTCTGGTTTGGGGGGCCGATTTGCAGGTGGATATGGTCGGGGCATTGCCTCGAAATCTGCCACCGTTGTCCCATCCCGATCTTTCGTTTGCAACGATCCGACAGTTGGCTCCCGGAGGTTTGGCTATTGCCCTTTTGGGACTTATCGAAGCGGTTTCCATTGCCCGGTCCATCGGTTTGCATTCCGGGCAAAAAATAAACGGTAATTGGGAATTTTTTGGCCAGGGTTTGGCCAACGTGGTGGGTAGTTTTTTTTCCGCCTACCCTTCATCGGGTTCCTTTACCCGTAGCGGTATCAATTTTCGCAGCGGTGCCAAGACCCCCATGGCCGCCATATTTGCTGCCCTCGGGCTGACAGTCATCGTCCTGACCATGGCACCCTTGGCCCGTTATCTTCCCATCGCCTCTATGGCGGGGGCCATTTTACTTGTAGCCTACCAATTGATCGATTTTGGCACAATCCGAATCATTTTTCGTTCCGGGGCTACCGAAGTGAGTGTACTCCTAGTCACCTTTCTGTCCACCCTTTCGCTACAACTGGAGTTTGCCATTTTTGTCGGGGTGTTGCTTTCCCTGGTCATTTTTCTGCATCGAACAGCATCTCCCGTAGTTTTGAGTCGAGTTCCCGATCCCCAATCGGAGTGGCGTGCGTTTGTCACCGATCCCGATTTGTTCGAGTGTCCCCAGCTCAAGATTATCCGCATTGACGGCCCCCTCTATTTTGGTTCGGTAACCCACATCGAAGAGATGATCAACCTGGAAACCGAAGGGACCGAAAAACAACCCAATCTGCTCATTGTTTGCAGCGGCATCAATTATGTCGATCTTCCAGGCATCGACATGCTTTTGCGGATTGCGATAACCTATAAAAACAGGGGTGGGAACCTTTTTTTCTTTGGGGTCAAGGATCAAGTCTGCGAAATGTTTCAGCGTTTTGGATATGTCAACGTCATTGGACAGAACCACATCTTCGAATCCAAAATGGAGGCGGTGCAAAATATTGTCACTCGGTTTTTGGACAGACGTGTGTGCCAAAAATGTAGCCGCAGGGTGTTTCTCGAATGCTCTGAAATGGGAAACGTCCAGGTGAATGATGAATCAAACAGAGGTGAAAAATGAGTAGAATCATTGTGTTGGCAGGGCCAAGCTGTGTGGGAAAACGACCACTTTTCGCGGCTTTTCGTCGATTCTATCCGGAAACCGCTGCCAAATTCAAAAGGTTGGTTCTGTTCAATGATCGTACCCCCCATCCGGGAGAAGACGATGGGGTTGATTATTATTTCCGCTCCCGCATGGAGTTGGAAGCCATGCGCTACAAGGAAGGTTTTGTTGTTGCAGATGTACGGGGCAATCTTCAAGCGTTGGAAATCGCCCAGGTCCGGCGCATTTTCGATGCGGGGAACATTCCCTATTACGAGGGCAACCCCTTCGTTCCATCCAAATTGTGGGATGAGGGTGCCCTAGATCAGTTTTCGCAACTTCCAGTGTTTTTATCGCCGCTCTCCAGGGAGGAGATCCTTTTCCTCAGATCTCCCGAACGTCGGGTGGATCTGAACGCTTTTGTGCGCGAAGTTCAGCGACGAAAACTTCTCCGACGCGCCACCAGCCGAAAACAATATCTTTCCCTCAAAGATCTTGAAGACATTGAGCATGGTGCTGGCAGTGCCTACCTGGAACTGCGTGAAGCCTGGAAATTCAGACACATCCTTGTTTCGTATGATTCTGGCGATGGAGACAATTGGGATGCCTTTCATTTTCCTCTGGGCAACGCACGAAAAACCTTGCTGGCTTTTGCCGCATTGGTGGCCGGACAGGAGCAGGTTGATGAAGATGGTCCCTGGCCGCACGATTTGTTGCCTTGACTTTTTGGGCGGACCGGCATGGGAATTGAAATCGAACGGCGTTTTTTAGTGCAGGATGATCGTTGGCGGCATGGGGCCAGCTCGACCTGTTTAAGACAGGGGTTTCTTTCCACCGACAAGGATCGCGTGGTTCGGGTTCGTATCGTGGGAGAGGTGGGTACTTTGACCATCAAAGGCCGCACCCGTGACAACGCCAAGAGTGAATATGAATATGTCATACCCTCGCATGAGGCCTTGGAGATGTTGAATGGCCTGTGCCTCAAACCATTGATTGAAAAACGACGCTTTCGGATTGTGCATGCGGGGATGGTGTGGGAGGTGGATGAATTTGAGGGGGAAAACCGGGGTCTTGTGGTGGCAGAAATCGAGCTGGAACACGTAGACCAATCTTTTGCGAAGCCGCCATGGTTGGGGACGGAGGTTTCCGCCGATCCACGCTATTTCAACTCCAATCTGGCCAATCATCCCTACTGCCGGTGGGGAAAGGAGTAAACTGTGGCTGTCTACGCCATCGGTGATGTTCACGGATGTTTGTCGGATTTGCACCGTCTGTTGGATTTGTTGGTTTTTGATCCGGCACGAGATCGGTTGTTATTTGTAGGGGATCTGATCAACCGTGGTCCCAGTTCGGTGGAATGTTTGCGGTTTGTGCGCAGTTTAGGCCCCCAGGCCCAGGTGGTGATGGGAAACCATGAAGTAAACATATTGCGGCAAATCGCCATGGCAGGGACTTCTTACGCAGAACCTTGGCAGAGAGAATTGGATCGAACGGGGGATCGAGACGCGTTGGTGGATTGGATCAGTCGGTTGCCGTTGCTGTTGCATGATCAGGAAACTGGTTTTTTTGTGGTGCACGCCGGTTTGCATCCGTTGTGGTCCATGGAGGAAGCCATGGAAAAGGCGGCGCGTGTGGGCCGTCTGGCGGCGGGATTGGAGCGGGTAATGACGTTTTACGCCCCCTTGGATCGCCCGGTTCATACGGAGACTTTTCAGGCGGAACGTCGAGCGGCGTGGGAGGATCAAACCATTTTCACCCGCATTCGTCTGACCGCTGCCAATGGGCGTCCGGTCTGGCCGGAGGAAGCCAGAGAAATTGGAATGTCCGATCCTTACGCATGTCCACCCGCTGAATTTTCTCTACAGCCCTGGTATCGGGTGCGACGTTGGCCAGCGGATGAAAAAGTGGTCTACGGTCATTGGGCCGCCTTGGGGGTGAATCTTCATGACCATTCCAAAGGGTTGGACGGTGGTTGTGTTTATGGAGGACGCCTGACGGCCATCCGTTTGGACCATCCCGAGTTGCCGGTGACCCAGGTTCCTTGTCCCAACCATGCCAGCGTGGGTCAGGGGGGAGAGGGTTGAGTTGTTTTCTGGAGCAGAGGGACTATGCACGATCGAGAAAGTTTGCCAGGACGAATATGTTGCGTAAACGAAAAGCCGGAGGGGATTCGACCAAAGATATGGCCATCAAGGATTCGATACCGGAAACAAACCATGGATCCCCGGGAGGGACATCGTTGATCCATTCGGGTGGTTGCATCCTTTTCTCATAACAAAGATGCTCGATGGCAGCGGACAGCAACAGGCCGAATTTTGTTTGAGGAACCGGATCAACCATGGATACGGCATTGCGGCGGAAAGCATCGACAAAATCCATGAAGGGGACATACCAATGGGGGTTGTCCGCCATTTGCAGAACGGTGTCTTTAGCGGTTAACATTGTCCATGATTTCTTCGATGAAAAACTGCGTTGCTGGTTTGATTCTGTTTTTTGGGTAATATTTTTCGACAATGCAAAACACAGACGCGACGCTCTTTAATCCAAGTTTTTCCACCAGAAAAATAAAATCGTCCTTATCCGCCGAATCAACCCTGGCGGACAGGGCTTTCATCGCCAGCAGATATTCTGTTGTTGGCACATAGATGGCCAGGTTGGGCAAACCAAAGAGTAGCCTTGTATCCCCCCGACTGGAAGTGAATCCTTTAACGGCATCATTGAGCCAGTCTTCTGGAAGATGGAGTTCTTCGGCAATGCGTTTGATGGCGTCGATCATCGCCGTTTTCGGCTTGAAAATGGCGTCTACGTCTTTTGTTGCCGGTCTGGCATCAAAAGCCAGGATCATGGCGGCACCACCGAAGATGAGAATCTCCCCCTTGATCTCTTTTTCCATGAGTATCAGGTTCAATGATTTGAGCGCAGCATGGATCTTGTTTTTACTCATTATTTTTTCATTAATTGTCATAATGAACTCTATGATTATTTTTTTAGACAGAAAATTTTTTCCATGATGCGGTCATAGATTTGTACCAAGCGGTTCAGGTCATCGATTGGGGTTGATTCGTTAACCTTGTGCATGCTGGCTCCCACCAGGCCGAATTCCAGAGTTTGTGGGCAGTGACGTGAAATAAAACGGGCGTCGGATGTACCGCCACCCGTGGAAAGTTCCGGGGTCAGGCCGAAAAGTTCGCGGATGGATTCCTCAATGGCCTGGAGCAAGGGACCGCCCTGGGTCAAAAACGGCAATCCCGAAACCTGCATGGTGAGATCAAAGTGACTGTGGGGCTGGTTGAAAGGTTCAAGGATGGTGCGAACTCTGGACTCCAGGGATTCGGGGGTGTGTTCGGTGGAAAAGCGAATGTTAAATTGTGCACTCAGTTGCGCGGGGATGACGTTGGTTGAACCGTCACCTGCCTGAATACGGGTCAACTGGAAACTGGTTGGGGGAAAATGGGGATTGCCGCCGGGATCGAACTGATGTTGCGCCAGGGCGTTGAGGATTGGCAAACCCAGATGGATGGGATTGGCCGCCAGATGGGGATAGGCAACGTGTCCTTGCAGACCATGCAGGGTGATGCCGCCGTTGACCGACCCCCGACGGCCATTTTTCAGACAATCACCCAAACGCTGAACACTGGTGGGTTCGCCCACCAGACAATAATCGATACGTTCTCCCCGAGCAGCCAACCATTCCAGCACCCGGACCGTACCATCCACTGCGGATCCTTCTTCGTCGCCGGTGATGAGAAAGGAAAGACTGTTGTGGTCAGGCAAACCGGGATAACGCTGGAGGAGGCGTTCCACCGCCGCAACCATGGCGGCGATGGCCCCCTTCATGTCGCAGATGCCCCGTCCGACAATCATTCCGCCATAATTTTCGGCAGCGAATGGATCGCTTTGCCACAGACTGGCTTCACCGCTGGGGGCAACATCGGTATGCCCGGCAAAGCAAAAATTGACCCCTGTGTGTCCCAGTCGGGCGTAAAAATTATGGACCTGACCAAAAAGCAGCGGATAAATGGTAAATCCCAACCGTTCCAGGTGCCTTCTCGCCCCCAAACCCCCATAGGCAATAAAGCTTTTTTGTTTTAATTCAAAAACAAAACCTTGGGGCGCTGCCCCAAACCCCGCCGGGGGGGATGATCCCCCCCGGACCCCCGCAACAATTTTTACCAAACTTTGTTTTTCCGATACATCAAATTTTTATTTTTATTGGTGAGCCGTGTTGGAGTCGAACCAACGACCCACAGATTAAAAGTCTGTTGCTCTACCGACTGAGCTAACGGCCCCCGTGATTCCACCGCCCGCATCCTAAAACATGTCCTGCATCTTGGCAACCCCTGCCCTCCTCTTTGGCGTAATTCAAGCGAGTTATTTGTCTGCTTATCCCTTGGTGGGTTGCTCCCCAGCATTGCCCACCCCCGTTTTACTCAGCACCTTGGATTGTAACCGTTCAGTCCCCCCGCCTTTTTTTTCTTTAAAAGTATTGCGGGGGTCCGGGGGGAGGTTCCTCCCCCCGGCGGAGGTTTGGAGGCGGAGCCTCCAAGGTTTTTCTTTTGACTTTGATTTTGACTTTCCTGCCCCCCAAGGGGGATCAG
>JACSDG010000010.1 GCA_015660855.1 Magnetococcales bacterium | reverse complement strand
GGGGCAGTAAAATCAAAATCAAAGTCAAAAGAAAAACCTTGGAGGCTCCGCCTCCAAACCTCCGCCGGGGGGGATGATCCCCCCCGGACCCCCACAATAATTTTTGCCAAACGGTCATACTTTGCCTAATTCTTTGTCATAATGACTCACCGTTTTCTCATCCTTGGTACGATTAGTTTCGTGCATCCGATAGCGATAGAAAGGAAATTCCAACCGGCCAATCCGATATTTGCGTTCAAAACGTTTGCGCAATTCATGACCTTCACGCATCCGGAAAGATTCGTTGTACAGCCCGACCTCAAACAAACACTCTTTGCGAAACATAATACCGCAGGCAATCTCTTCCTCAAAGCAATTGAAGCGACCGATCACCTGTTCCTGCTGGTTGACCTTCAAAAAATCACAGGCCACCGCCTGGTAGTTACGGTTAAAATCAAGAAACAGTTTCATGATGTACAAAAAACTGCGCTGCACATAATCATCGGCATCCACCCGCACGATATAGCGACCCCGGGCGTTGTGGATGGCATGGTTGAGGGAATGGGGCAACCCCTGATTGTGCTCATGGACAATGGCCCGCAGATTACGCAACACACCCAGATTGGCAAGGACTTCGCCGGTATGGTCGGAACTGCCGTCGTCCACCACCAATATTTCAAATTCTTCGGGTTTCAATCCACTCTGATGGCTGACGCTGCGAACACACCGCTCCAACCAGTGGCCCTGATTATAACAGGAAACAATGACGGAAATATCGGGCAAATAATCGAGTTTTTCGGTCATGAAAGGCCGTTCTCCATCTGCAACGCCTGAAGGATGGCATCGAAGGCGAATTTTGCCGCCTTATACTCCGAATCCACAGTCAGTCCAGCGATATGCGGCGTCACCACCAGGTTTTCGTGGGCACGGGCATAACGCAACACCGGATGCTGGCGTTTGTCGCTCAAGTATTCATCGGAAATGACATCAAGGGCAGCCCCCGACAAATGACCGTTATGCAAAAATTCCAGCAATGCCGCTTCATCGATGATTTCCCCACGGGAAATGTTGATAAAGACGGCCCCCGGTTTCATGGCGGCAAACCATTCCGCCGTTACCATGCCACGGGTGGCATCGTCAAGATGAACGCTGATCAATACACAGTCGGCCTGTTGCAGAACCTCCCTGGCAGAGTCCAATTGGCGAACAAAATCTTCACGAATGGTTTTGTACGGATCAAAGGCGACAATATTCATGCGAAAAGCGTTGGCATAGCGCGCCACATTGCCGCCGATCCGACCAAAACCGATGATACCCATAGTTTTGCCATGAAATTCGACGGTACGCAATTCGTTTTCAACATCCCGCCAATAATTTTGGCGCACCCGGGCGATGGCCATGTGTACCCTGCGAACCACCGTCATGATCAACCCCCAGGTAAATTCCGAAGAGGCATAGATGGTGTTGACCACAGGGGTATCTTTCAAACAGGCGACATGCAAACCTTTTTGCTGACACCAGACCCGGTCGATATGATTGCTGCCGGTGGAAGGGGTGGCCAAAATTTTAAGACGGGGTGCAAGTTCAAGCAAATCGCCGTCGATAAGATAAGGGGGCACCGGCGAGACCAGCCAGGCATCGACATCGGGAAGGATTTCCACGATGGTTTGACGGTCGGCACCGTAGGCGAAGATGCAATCGACAACCGCGACCATTTCTGCCCGCATCTGCGGCAGAAATGACATGTTAACCGAGACCAAAACCAAAGGCCGCCCCCCCCGGACATGTCGCTCCACCGTCACCGTTTCTTTTTTCGCCGGTCGATTACCGCTGTGACCGTCACGCAAAAGGCTTTCGGCCAGCAGACCATCTTGCACCCCTCGCAGAGATAAGCAACGTTGTGGGGGAAGTATCAGCGCGTGGGTATTGGGGCCAAAACGTCGATTTTGTTCCACGATCACATGGCGGCGCATGGCAAAGAGGGCACCCTCCAACACAACACGCCCATGCGAAGACGGCCCCTGACCCCAAAGCTGCGCCAACGCCGCCGTCGGATCACCAGACAACAGCCCCCCGTCCACCGCCATGACAACCCCGACCGGAGAAGGGAGGGATTCTGCAACGCTTGCCACCGCATCCACACCAGGAAGAGACATTGTTTCCAAGGCCAAATCCACATCCCCCCCGTCCCGCAAAGGGGCAAGCAACGGCAATTCCACCACCACATCAAAGCAAACCTTGTGAATCTTCTCCCATTCCCTGACGGCACGGGCGAGGGTCGCAGCATTTTTTACCCGTTGCCACGTCAGCTCCTCCGGAAATGGAAACAGGACATCGGCACCGTATTGCCTGGCGGTATTGGCAATAACGTCGCTGTCGGTAACCACGACTACGGAAGTGACACGCCTGGCATCCAGGCCGGCGCAGATGGACCATGCCAGGAGCGGATGACCCAGCAAGGGATGCAGGGCCTGGTTGGCAAGGACATCATCCCCCCCCGGGGCCTGGATAACCGCCAATACGGGCGGCATGTTGCAAACGGTCGCAGACATGTTTTCCCTCGGACATTGACGCCGACACAAAAAAATTTACCGCACACGGCGGCTCCATTCCTGACAACAAAATAATCACATCACCACCGCCCGCACATTGTAACACAATTCCTTCCACATCGCCTTGCTTTTCCGCAACGACATCACGACAACCACGGCCTCTTACTTGATGGACTGCGCTTTTTCGATGGCTCGCATGATGTGGGCTTTTGCCGCATTTAAACGGGAACGAATGGCTGTGGCATCTTTAAATCCGCCCCGATCATCGATGGTGGCAACGCCCAATTCATCCAGAATTTGTCTGGCTTTGGTAACTTGATCCAAAATCTCTCGGGCCACCTTGGAAGGCGTCTTTGACATTAGGCACACCTCGTAAAAACATCCAGTCCAATGAAATGGCTCATTGCGGCTCGACACTAATGGGAAAAATAATCGTGGCGTCGGCGACAGTCTTTTTCAGTTCGGTCAGGTTCATGGTTGGCCATTTAGGTGATTGTTAATCGTTAAGCATCTTTTACCTGTTTTGGCTACCCCTACACATCCTTGGGTGCGCATTTTTTGGCTGTTCCTCTAAATAAAAAGATCAAGGGACCAGCACCATCCATGTACCCGTTTTCGCGATGACTTATTCTAAAACCAGCCTGTTCAATCAGCTTATCCATCGGACGATTCAGATTGCAGCCACCGCCGATCCGCTTCCATAGCGGATTCAAAGTACTCTGGATACTTTGAATCAAACGATCTGGTGAGCAGCCGTGCTCGATAAAAAGAAACCTGCCATCGGGTTTTAAAAGCCGGAAAATTTCAGCAAGGGCTTTATTTACATCTGGGACGGTACAGAGTGTCCAAGTAGAGACCACCGTGTCCACTGATTGGTCATCAAGAGGAATATGTTCTGCGGTAAGACCGACAAAAGTAACGGGAAATGGGGTCAGCGATACTTTATCCAAAGAAATTTTCTTAAGCCTTTCCGATGGTTCCAGGCAGAACAACCGTTTTACGTGCGGTGAATAGTACGGCATATTGAATCCAGACCCAACGCCGATTTCTAAAACAGTACCTGCGGCCATGGGAACCATTTTGGCACGTTCGACAGAAAAAATTTCTCTGGCCATAACTCGGTTGATGGCCCAGGGTAGAACCCGTTCATTATAGAATTTCATCATTATGGCAGTCGCCTTTCGATGGTGTAGTTAAACGGGGTCGTAATTGGAGATCCGATCCCCGCAGCCAGGGACGGGAACTATACCTGGAACCCCGTCTCACCTATAATCCATCATTGCTGCCGCCCCCTCCCTTTCCATCGGACCTGGGCTGGAATTGAACCAAAAGACGGATTTTTTAGTAAAAACAAGCACGAACGTTCATCAAGGAAGTCATGACCAAGACCAGCGAACAACCATCGATCCACGGTGAAACTTCCGACACCACCATGACGGTGCAACAGGTCAATGTGATCATCAACAGGCTATTGCAACTGTCCCTGGAACCCCTGTCCCTGGAAGAATACCTTGATGAGGTCATCTTCGTCCTCACTGCGGCCCCCTGGCTGCCAATTCAAAACAAAGGGGCCATTTTTTTATGGGACGAAAAATCCAATCACCTTAAACTGACCGCCCACATCAACCTGAGTCCCGACCATGTTGCACAATGTCAAAGCGTCAAGCTGGGACAATGTCTTTGCGGCCAAGCCGCCCTTTCACGGCAAATCATCAACTCCCACAAGATGGGCGACCGCCACGAAATCCGCCCGTCAGACCTTCAGGAACACGGGGATTGCTGCATCCCACTGCGTACCGAAGAACGAATCCTGGGAGTTCTGAACCTTTATCCTTTGCCCGATCATCGTTTCAACGATCAGGAACTGACTTTCCTGCGCGCCATCACCAGCACCCTCACCAGTGCCATCATCCGCTTCGACCAGGAACAGCAACTTAAAGCCGCCAAGGCCAAAGCCGAGGCAGACGCCCGGCAACTCGCCCGGCAACACGGAGAATTGCTAGAGGCCGACCGCCTGCGGGCCTCGGTGGAACACATTACCCGCCATGATTTAAAAACCCCCCTGGCGGGAATTGTCAGTTTTGCCGATATGCTCCTCGAACGTCCGGATCTGGATGAGGAAATGAGAAACTTTTTAAGGATCATCCTCGAAAGCGGTTATCGCTCTCTGCACATGATCAATCTTTCCCTCTACCTGTTCCAAATGGAACAGAAAACCTACGAACTGAAACAGGAAAAAATCGATCTGGTTCCCGTAATCCACACAATCCTCCGGGAACTTACCCAACAGATCAAGAGAAGCCAAGCCAATGTCGCCATCCTCCTCCATGGCCGACCCTTGGAGAAGGGAGATCAGTTTTTATTTCTGGGTGAGGAATTGCTGGCCTACTCCATGATGGCCAATTTGATAAAAAATGCCGTGGAAGCGTCCAAACCCGGCCAGGAAATCAAAGTGACAATGACCATCACCCCCCCCCACGCTTGCATCGAAATTCACAACCCCCAACCCGTAGACCCGCAAATTCGAACCCGGTTTTTTGAAAAATTTGTCACCTCGGGAAAAAAACTTGGCACCGGCCTTGGGACCTACTCGGCCAGATTGATCGCTGAGACATTGAAAGGGTCCATCACCATGTCAAGCACCGAAGCGGAAGGGACAACCATAACCATCCGTCTGCCATCGTCTCAACCGTAGGCCTCGCCATGCGGTAGAACCTCCATGAGATCAATGCCCCAATCGTCAGGATGTCCACTGGCGACAATGGTGTAGCCCTGCCCCTTGTCTTTCCACTCCAGCAAATCCACATCTCGGGATTCAATTTTTTTGCCATCCCGCTGATCCGCCAACAAACGAACCTTGGGATAGAGCAAACTTGACCAGTTGGTTTGGGTAACGACCCCCACAAGCTGGTTTTCCAGTCGGATCACCGAACCAACGGGATAAATACCGATGCGGTGAATAAAAGATTGGACCATGGAGGAATCCAACTGCCGTTTGCCGGACATCTCATGAATTTTTTTAAGGGCGTTGGTCGCCGTCCAGGGACGACGGTAAGGCCGATGCGAGGTCATGGCGTCATAAATGTCAATGATGGCAGATAATTGCTGAAACTGAGTGTACCTTTCAGAAACATGGTTCAGAGTGTATCCAGAACCGTCTTGGCGAGAATGATGCGATCCGGCAATAACCAGCGCAATTTCAGGCACCCCAGGGGTGCGGACCAACAACCGATGTCCCAATTCAACATGTTTTTGCACTTGACGGAGTTCATAATCGGTCAATTTTGTCGGCTTATTGTAGATATCCTCGGGAATTCGCACCATACCAATATCGTGCATCAACCCCCCTATGCCAACCGCGATCACGACGTTTTCTTCAAAATCGAGCGAACGGGCAACAGCCATCAAAAAAACGCCGACGTTGACGGAATGCTGAAAAAGATAGTCGTCCCGACGCTTGATCAAGCTCAGATTCAATAAAGCATCGTCGTTGTTCAACATGGACTCCATCATTCTCTGGGTGATTTCATGGATAGGTTTCATGGAAATCTGTCGTCCCATCCGAGCATCATCCAGGGCATTGGCCATCAATTTTTTGGCCTGCTTTTTTATCTCTGCCGCTTTGCCCAACTCCTCACCCAGGGCAACATTGGGAGCGGGAAACCGCTTGGTTTCCGGTTCTTCATCCAATAGTTCCTTGAGCTGCGCTTCAAGCTGTTGTTGAACGGTTTGGTCTATGGCGTTGGTCGTTTCCATGGTTCCAGACTCTGTGTGAATTCTTTACAAAGAGCCTTCAGCTTACATTAAAATCCGCTTTTCCCCCATGGTTTTCAGGTTCTCGATAACGTTTTTTCGTCACTCCCGAACATGGGCAAAAACCTCTGCCGAGGAGATACCCCCCCCTTAACCCCAACAATAATTTTGTTAAACTTTAGCTTTTCGATGCGTCAAACAAGTGCCCGCATACGCTCCAGAAGGGGAAGATCGGCCGGGGGAAATTTGAGTCGGGTCATCGCCTCCAGATCAAACCAGCCAAAACAGTTGACCTCAAGGGCTTGGGGCTCGTTGATAAAGCGGGTACAATGATAGACCAACATGAGCAAATGGAAAGATTTATAATCGTGGGAAACAAAACACCAGGGTTGAGGATCCAACACGGTGATGCCCAGTTCTTCCTGAAGCTCCCGGACCAGAGCCACCTCCGGCGTCTCTCCCGGCTGTAACTTGCCCCCGGGAAATTCCCAGTGCAAAGGGAAACTGTCTCCAGGACGACGCTGACTGAGCAAGGTCCGCCCGGCATCATCCTGAATCCAGGCCGCTGCAACCGTTATAACAGGCCGAATCATAAAGCCAAACTCATGGAAACAATTTCCCGAGCCAACCTTTTTTTCCCTGCGGCACGACTTCACAGGACGCCTGACCCCAGCCCGGCACCGACTCCGGCACCACACGCGACAATATCCACCACGGGACGATGCCCCCACCCCCGCCACAACCACAACCGGCCCTGCGCGGATGGAACACCTTGATCAACTCCGGATTTTCCCTGGACTGCACATAGACCATGGTGGTCCAAACGCCTTTTTCTTCCCTGAGAATTTCCTCAAGCAAACCCTCAAGGTGTCTACGCGCCCGACCACCATCCACCCATTCGGACCGGTCTCCCTGCGCCGGCTCATTGAGATACCACGAACCCAACGCCTCAATCTCAACAGCCAGCCTACGAGCATCGTCGATTCTGACCAAACCATCGAACGCCCCGTTCACCCGGTCAGCAAAAGAGGATGGTTGCGGCTTCACCGCTTGTCGCGACATTTTCAACAGTCCTTTCCCATGGTGCCTGCCTCCGGATCCAGGAGGCTTCAAACACCACGTCTTGGACCTATTGTCACCCGAATCGTCAGTGGCACGCAACGCCTGTCCGAACGTTTGCCACCGCCAACAGGTTTTTGGGAACCAACGCCCAATGCATCGGCAATCTGGGTTCGGACGGTTTTTTCTCCACCTCCTCCACCAGCAACATCCACTCCAGCATCTCCTCGTATTCCGGTTCCATATCACCCAACCAAGACAACCGGTTCACTCGATTTCCAAGACTTTGTCCCATGTGTGTATCCTTCATCGTTAGCGATCTGTGGCCTCCTCCTGGCCACTCCACAGGACTGCCTTCAAAAATAGTGCCAATTATTGTGACAAACCCTCGGATCCCCTAGCTCCATTTTTTATTTTATCGTTTGACATCCAATAATCTATCTGGCGTCATCCCACGGTATCGTTTATGGTAACGGCGATTTAATGCAACCTGGAGATCCATGGATTTCACACAGCCACAACGAAATCCAGCACAAAGAAAGGTTTTGTGCCATGACCACCGAAGCCCCCCCCCCCGGCCCCGACCCTTGGAATACGCCCGGGTTTCGTTTTGCCACCTGTCCCTGTGGGATCAAACCGCATCACCGCACCGATCTGCTGTTGGTCGCCATGGATCCTGGAACGACGGTAGCCGGAGTTTTTACCCAAAACCAAGTGGTTGCGGCACCGGTTGTCCTCTGCCGGGAACGCCTGCCCCAGGGCCAGGCACAAGCCCTGATCGTCAATTCCGGCAATGCCAACGTCGCCAATGGCCCCCAGGGGATGCAGGCGGCCCGCACCCTGACCCAGGCCGCCGCCCGACTGCTGGCCGTTCCCGAAGATACCGTTTTTATCGCTTCCACCGGCGTCATCGGTGAACATTTTCCCGTGGAACGCCCCCTGGCGGCCCTACCAAAACTTGTCCAGGATCTTTCCAGCCAACGTCCATGGCTGCAAGCGGCCCAAGCCATCATGACCACCGATGCCCATCCCAAACTGGCCCGGGAACGGTTCCTGGTGGATGGCCAACCGGTCCACATGGTCGGCATCGCCAAAGGGGCCGGGATGATCCACCCCAACATGGCCACCATGTTAAGCTTCGTTTTTACCGACGCAACCTTGTCCAAAGAAGTGTTGCAACAACATCTGCGCCATGCCGTCAACCAAACTTTCAACCGCGCCATCGTTGATGGTGATACCTCCACCAACGATACCGTCCTTGCCTTTGCCTCCGGGAAAGGGGCCGTCACCCTGCATCCCGGCAATTCCACCGCCATGACCGCCTTCGCCACCGCTCTGGAATCGGTGTGTGGTCAACTGGCACGCATGATTGTCGCCGATGGCGAAGGGGCAACCAAATTTGTCACCATCGAGGTCACCGGAGCCTCTTCCCAGGCCCATGCCCGCACCGTCGCCGCCACCGTTGCCAAAAGCCCCCTGGTGAAAACCGCCTTTGCCGGTTCCGATCCCAATTGGGGTCGCATCCTTGCCGCCGTAGGCTATTCGGGGGTACCGCTCCAGGTGGACCGAATTGCCATTTTCCTCGACCAGGTGCCCATTGTCGCCGGTGGTGTCCGGGCACCCGACTACCAGGAAGCCCAGGGAGCCGCCGTAATGGCCCAAAAAGAGATCACCATCCGCATCGACCTAGGCTCGGGCCAAGAGCGGGACACCGTATGGACCTGCGATCTGACCCACGAATACATCTCCATCAATGCCGACTATCGGTCATGAACCAACCGTCCCATCCCGTTTTGCCACTCCCCTGGCAAACCATTAAAACCGTGCTCCTGGATATGGACGGGACGCTCCTGGATCTCCATTTCGACGATGTGTTCTTTCGCCAAACCGTCCCCCAGGCTTACGCCGAAAAAAAAGGCATCCCGTTTGCGGATGCCCGTGCCGAAATCCTTGCCGTCTACAAATCCTGCGAAGGAACCCTGGCTTGGTATGACCTGGACCATTGGTCCCGCACCCTGGAAATGGATATCCCGCGCCTGAAAGATCGTGCGGCGCATCTGATCGCCATTCGCCCCCACGTCGTTCCGTTTTTGGACAAACTGAAAACCCAGCGGCGACCGGTGATCCTCGTCACCAACGCCCATCCCTATGCCGTCGCTCTAAAGTTTAAAAAAACAGGACTCGATGCCTGGATCGATACCATCTTTTGTAGCCATGACCTTGGCCACCCCAAAGAAACGCCAGGATTCTGGCAGTCCCTGAAAAAAATAACCGGCCTGCGCCCCGAAGAAACCCTCCTGGCCGACGATATGGAATCCATCCTTGCCACCTCCCAATCCCAGGGAATCGCCTTTCCTATCCATATGGCTTTCCCCAATTCTCAGCAACCGCCACGTTTTTCTCAACGATTTCCGTCTATCATTGATTTTCGTGAAATCATGCCGCCGTGACTGACTTGGCATAATCTTTGAGTTACTATAATGCAACTAATGAATCCCAAGCACGCAGAGGAGCGAACAATGTCTTTGGAACTTCATGAAATTCAAGAGAAAATTGATTTTCTCAAAAAAAACCCCAATGTCTTTGCCATCGTCAGAAGCCACAGCGGTGTCAGGGATTTGACCGATCTACGGGCACTCAACAGCAACGCCCTCAATCGGTTGAAGCGTTATGTTGATTATTATTACGGGATTTTGACTTTTCCCAGTTGAGCCGACGGAAAGGCCGGATTCTCCCCCGGCCCTCCCACCATGGGGCCAAACTGTCAAGCTTCCGGTGCCGACAAACGGCTGACGTCGGCCACCCTCTGGAAGACATCCCGAACCCGGGATAGCAGTGCCAGGCGGTTCAGACGCTTGAAGGGATCGGGATCCATGACCAGTACCTGATCGAAAAAGGCGTCGATTGCCGGGCGCAGCCGGGCCAGATGGTCGAGGGCTTCGCCGTAAGCCCCGCGTGCCACGGCGTCTTTGACCACCAAGTCAACCCCATCCAGATGCCCAAGGAGTGTTCCTTCGGCCTCGTCGGTACACGCCTTGGTATCCAGGGTATGGTTACGCCAATCTTCTCCCGCTTTTTGCAGAATATTGGCAATGCGTTTATTGGCGGCCACCAGTGCCCCATACGACGGCAATTCCCTGAATTTATCCAGGGCACCGACGCGTTGTCCCACATCATGGAGATCTTTCCCGTGCACCAAGTCCTGGACAGCGTCGATGAGATCGTGGTCGAAACCGTCGGTTTTCAGATGACTTTTCAAGCGTCCAAAAAAGAAAGCTACAAGACTGTCCACCGTTTGCCGCTTGCTGTTTTCCAACACGACATTTTTAAAGTTATCAAAAGTGAACTCTAAAAGTTCAACCAACGAATAACGCAACCTGCCATCGTCCAGGAGAATACGAATCACCCCCAAAGCGGCACGACGGAGGGCAAACGGATCCTTGGCCCCGGTGGGAGCCAGCCCGATACCGAAACATCCGACCAGGGTATCGAGCTTGTCGGCCATGGAGATCAACCGACCTTCCAGGCTTTCGGGAAGGCTGTCGGCAGCCCCCTGGGGACGGTAGTGTTCGCGGATGGCTTGAACCACGGACGCTGGTGCGCTTGAATGTTGGGCATAATACCCCCCCATGATCCCTTGAAGTTCGGGGAATTGCCCCACCATGCCGGAAACCAGATCGCATTTGCAGAGCCTGGCCCCAAGAGTTACCTCTCCCTTGTTCACCCTGAATCCGGGACTTTGGATTGCAGTGGATTCCCACCCAAAATTTTGTGCTATAGAATGGCCAATATCTCCCCTGGGTTGACCCTTCTCTACCAAAAAAACAGCCAAACGCTCCACCCGCATGGTTTTATCGTAAAGGCTCCCCAGCTTGGCCTGGAACACCACCTTCTTTAACATTTCCAGCCGGCTTTCCAGGGAATGTTTGCTGTCTTCGCCCCAATAAAAGGCGGCATCTTCCAGGCGGGCGCGCAACACCCGCTCATATCCCCGGACCACAAGGGCAGGGTCGGGCACCTCACTGTTGGATATGGCGATGAAACAGGACATAAGTACCCCGTGGGCATCTTCGATGGGAAAATATTTTTGATGGTTTTTCATGGAGGTGGTGAGCACCTCCGGGGGGATGGCCAGATAAGCCGGATCAAAGCGTCCCAGCAGGGGTAGCGGCCATTCGGTAAGATTGGCATTTTCCGCCAGCAACGCCGCTGGCATCACCGCCCGCCCCCCCACATCTGCCGCCAGACGCCGCACCCCTTCGGCGATGATGCGCTGCCGCTCGCCCATCTCCAGGATCACCCGCCCCTGAACCATGATTTTACGATAGTCCTCAACTCCAGAAACGGCAAAAGGACCACGGGCCATGAACCGGTGTCCCTGGGTCAACCGCCCCGTTTTAAGTCCATCCACCGTGGCAAAATCGAGCACTTCTCCATCCAACAGGGCCACCATCCAATTGATCGGGCGGACAAACCGCATGCGACCACCACCCCAGCGTTGGGTTTTGGGCCAGGGAAACTCTTCCAGAATCCGGGTCATGATGCCCGGCAGCAACAGCCCCGCCCCTTGTCCCGGTCGCTGAATGGTATGGCACAGGTAGGCCCCCTTGGGGGTTTCCAATCGTTTTAATTCCGGCACCGTAACCCCACAGCTTCGGGCAAACCCCTCGGCGGCTTTGGAAGGTCGGCCCTGAGCATCGAAGGCGCGATCCACCGGCGGTCCGCGCATTTCCTCGACACGATCGGCCTGACGGCTGGCCATCTGGAGCACCGATACCATCAAACGTCTGGGAGTACCCTGACACTCGATCCGGGTTGACCCAGGCTGGTGTAAACCAGCCTCCTGCAACTGGTTTTCCATCGCCTCAGCAAAAAACCGGATTCCCTGGGCCAACATGGCCGCTGGAATCTCTTCACAACCGATTTCCCACAAAAATTCCGTCACCGTGCAATCCTTTTTTATCGAAAGTCAGGTCTCGTGTCGATGCAACAGGGGATACCCCAAAGCTTCCCTTTGGGCAACGTAAGCCTCAGCCACCGTTCGCGCCAGATTTCGGACCCTCCCGATATACCCGGCCCTTTCGGTGACGCTGATGGCACCACGGGCATCCAAAAGATTGAAAGAGTGGGAACATTTGATCACTTGGTCATAGGCGGGGAGTGGCAACCGGGCTTCCGCCAAGGACAGAGCCTCTTTTTCGTGCATGGAAAAAAGCTGGAACAACATCCCGGTATCGGCCCGTTCAAAGTTAAAATGGGAATATTCAACTTCGTTCTGGTGAAACACATCCCCATAGCGGATGGCCCCGGACCATTGAAGATCAAAAACATTGTCCCGCCCCTGGATGTACATGGCCAACCGCTCCAGGCCGTAGGTGATCTCCCCGGAGACGGGATCCAGATCGATCCCTCCCACCTGTTGGAAATAGGTAAACTGGGTCACTTCCATGCCATCCAGCCACACCTCCCAACCCAAACCCCAGGCTCCCAGGGTCGGGCTTTCCCAATCGTCCTCGACGAAGCGTATGTCGTGGTGGCTGGGATTGATGCCGATGGCGACCAGGGAATTGAGGTAGAGATCCTGAATGTCGGGGGGAGAGGGTTTAAGAATGACCTGAAACTGATAATAATGCTGCAACCGGTTGGGGTTTTGCCCATACCGTCCATCGCTGGGGCGGCGCGAGGGTTGCACATAGGCGGTGCTCCATGGTTCCGGTCCCAGGACTCTGAGGAAAGTGCTGGGATGGAAAGTCCCGGCCCCCACCTCCATATCCATGGGCTGCACCACCACACACCCTTGTTTCGCCCAATAGTGTTGCAGCGCGAAAATCAATTCCTGAAAGGTCACGTCACCACTCCGATATTTTTTTTGACAGCCTTGAATGATCACGCTGGACAAGAATCATGTCAAGCGGCACCCTGCACGAAGTCACCTGTTCTGCCCTTACCATGGAACCCCACTAAAATCCAATGATTCATCTTTATTCTCTGTCACTTTTCAGCGCAATTCTGCTAACCCTGCCTTATTGGATCTGGCGGTATTTTACCACGCCCAAATATCGCGGCACAGTTTTGGAACGTTTTGGCTTGGGTGTGAAACAGCGCGACGCCACACCGCGCATCTGGATCCATGCGGTCAGCGTAGGTGAAACCCTGGCAGCCCAGGGACTTGTGGGAGCACTGCGGCAAAAAAATCCCGATTTTGAACTGGTACTTTCCACCGTCACCAAAACCGGTCGCCAGATGGCCCGGGAAAAATTAACCGGGGTGGCCTATATTTTTCACCTTCCGGTGGACCTTCCCTGGGTCACCCGACGTGTCATGGAGCGAATTCGACCCACAATGATGATCATCATGGAAACCGAACTGTGGCCGAGTTTGTTTGCATCCGCCGCAGAGAGGCAAGTGCCGGTGGTGATCGTCAACGGACGAATTTCACCGGGATCGTTTAAAAACTATAAAAAAGCCAGATTTTTCATGCGCCGTCTGTTGGCCCCGGTACGCCTGTTTGTCATGCAATCGGCAATGGATGCCCAACGCATCGAAACCATCGGTGCCACCAAGGGACGCATCCGGGTCTCCGGCAACATTAAATATGACCAGGCTCTGATACGTCCTTCTGCCGCAGCCATGGCGGAAATGGAACAAAAAATCGGTCGCACCAGGGATCCCGTCATGCTCGCTGCCAGCACCCATCCTGGTGAAGAAGAAACCATTCTTCGGGTCTATCGGCGACTTCGGGAAAATCATCCCCAATTGCGTTTGATCGTCGTCCCGCGCCATCCCGAACGGGCGGGTCAGGTGACGACGCTCATTAAAAACCATGGATGGGATGTTCAACCCATTTCTCAATCCCATGGTCTGTGGGAAAACAAGGTTTTACTTGTGGACCAAGTAGGCTGGCTGACACGCATCTATGGCATTTCCCGTCTGGTCTACATGGGAGGCAGCCTGGTGGCCCATGGTGGCCAAAATATGCTGGAAGCGGCGGCCTGGGAATTGCCCACCGCCTTTGGACCCCACACTTTTAATTTCAAGGATGTTTCTCGCTTGCTGTTGGAGGCGGAAGCGGCCTTTCTGGTGCAAAACGAAGAGGATCTTTTCCAGGCGTTTGCCCGCTTGCTGGCGGAGCCGGACACCTTGAAAAACATGGGACAGGCGGCGCGTCAGGTGGTTGAGACCAATGCCGGAGCCTTATCACGAACCATGCAGGAAATCCATGCCATTCTTGAGGAACAGGGGTATGCGCCGACTGCTCCCCCTGCTTGAGGGACACCGCAAACCTGCCGGTTGGATGGAACAGGGAGGACTGAAAATCCTCGGCACCGTAGGGCGGGGGTATGGGCTGATTCAGGCCGGTCGGGCCAAAGCCTATCAGCAGGGTTTATTGACCCAATGGCACGCCGATTGTCCGGTCATCAGCGTCGGCAACCTGACCGCCGGCGGCACAGGGAAAACCCCCATGGTCGCCTGGTTGGGGCGATTTTTTCTCGACCGTGGCATCCCCCTGGCCATCGTCAGTCGGGGATACCGGCAGCAATCACGCGCACCCATCACCCTGGTTTCCGATGGCAAGGGTCACATTCTGCGTGCCCCGGAAGCCGCCGATGAAGCGGTTTTATTGGCCCATGAACTTGCCGATGCCGTCGTACTCACCGGCCCCAAACGCCGCCATCTCATTCATTACGCCACCCGACACATGGGTTGCCGGTTGATTCTCATGGACGATGGTTTTCAACATTTGCAGGTGTATCGCGATCTTGATCTTTTGTTGCTCGATGCCCAACACCCCTGGGGCAACGGCCATATTCTTCCAGGTGGCACACTTCGGGAATCCTGCCATGCCCTTGGTCGGGCACACGCCGTCATCTTCACCCGTGCAGAAATCGGGGCGGATCTCACCATGGCAACCGCAGTGATCCACCGCCACGCCCCTGGAATGCCTGTCGCCCCGTGTCATCATCAACCAAAATATTGGATTAACGCAACCGACAGCAGTACGCTACCCCTGAGTGCCATGCAACACCAGAAAACATTGGCTTTTTGTGGAATAGCCCATCCCGAGAGTTTTCGCACCACCCTGGAACATTTGCTGTTGAAACCCGTTGACCTGAAAATTTTTCCCGATCATCACGTTTACACCCCTTCACAGATGGAACAATTGGAAACCTTGGCCCGGACCCTTCGTGCGACCGCCCTGGTCACCACCCAAAAAGATTCGGTCAAAATCCCCCATAACGCCACCACCCTGCCTCTCTTCGTTCTGGCCATCGGCATTCATTTTCCATACTTTCCCCCCTGGCTCGAAGCGTGCCTGGACAGCATTGCAACCAAGGCAAAATAGAATTGGAATAGAATTTGCTCACGAAGATTTTTCTTCGGCAAAAATATTCATGAACGCTTGCTCATGCCTGCCGTGTCATTCTACACTTGCGCCCTGGGTTTGTCTTGGAGCTGGGGAAAGACGCGATTCTCCCCCCTGCGGTAGAAAAAATTCCAGAGTGATACCGCCCAATCAAACGAAAAACACCAACCTGAACGCTTGCGGAGCACCCATGTTCAAGTGCAAAACGCCCCTGAAATGCCTCCAACGCCAAAAAATCATCACCAACATTGTCATGACCTCCGTGGCGGTCGCAGGGGGTTGGCTGGTGGTGTGGTCCTTAATCAGCCATTCCCAGTAGACCCGCAGGCAAAAACCAAAACCTTGGGAGCTTCGCCCCCAAGCCCACCAAAGGCAATGAACTCCCCCCTCCGTAAGAAATCTGGGGACATCGGCTTGCCGCCGACCGCATATCGGGCCCAAATCGCTACCGCACTCAATGGCACCCCGAAGGCTGAAGTGGTACAGTTGCCCAAAACTCACGCCAACCCAAGAGGCTAAACCATGCTGGCCATAGAACTTTCCACCGACATGGTGGATATGCTTCAAGTGGTATCCGAATCAACGGGTCGTCCCCTCAAAGAATTGGTGCAAGAGGCATTGAACCGCTTCCTGGAGGAGTGGGAAGACCAACAGGATGCGACTGAGGCCCAACAGCTTTACCGAGAATTTAAAGAAGGTGACGAACAGGGTATTCCATGGAAGGATGTAAAATCCAGCATGGACTTGAAGCATGGCCTATAAGGTTTTCATCCCTGGTCGGGTGCAGAAGCATCCGGCCTACCGCGAAAACTAGAAAAATCAAAGCCCGTCTGTTTCCACACGGTTGCGTCCCTTGGTTTTTGCCTGATACAAAGCTTTGTCGGCCCGTTCGGTCAGCGTGCGTATGGAATCTTCCCGCCGGGCCTGGGCAACACCAAAGCTGCAAGTAACCTGTCCCGCCTTGGAAAAAGTTTCTGTTTCGATGAGGCGTCGCAGTTTTTCCGCCAGTTTACAGGTGGCGTTGGCATCATTGAGGGGAGAGACAATCATGAATTCTTCACCACCCCAACGGGCAACGACATCTTCGACGCGAACATTTTCCCGCATCACCTTGGCAAATTTTTTCAAAACATCATCGCCAACCTGATGGCCATGGGTGTCGTTGATTTTTTTAAAATGATCAATATCACCGAGGATGATGGAGATGGAAAGGTTATGCCGCCGCGCACGATGCAGTTCCGCCTCCAACACCCCCTGCAACCTAGCCCGGTTACACACCCCGGTAAGGGCGTCGGTAAAAGCCTGGGTTTCCAATTGACGTTTTTCGTTTTCGATGTGGGTAATGTCGATAAAGGAAAACAAATGCCGATTTTGTTCGGGTAACGAATTGATTTTCAGGGCGAATGGAACCAAAGCTTCCGATTGTTGGTTTTTCAAATAGATGATGGAATATTTTTCCGGGGTTTCCATCAACAAGATGAGCCAGTTGCCTTCTTCGTTGATGGAATCGCCCTGGGCGTTAAAAATCAGATCACCGGCGTTATCTACAACCTCCCTGAAATGGACGATGGAAGAAAATCCAAGAAAATCAAGAAAGGCTTGATTGACATATTCGACGTAATCATCGGTAATAACCATGAGAAGGTTGGGTTGGGCATCGAGAAGAAAACGGACATAGCGGTTGGCTTCTTCCTGCTGGCGTTTGCTGAAAAGAAGTTGGGCACATTTTTCCACCGCCTCGATCAAAAATCGGGGGTTGGTGGGTTTAAGGACATAGCGGTCGATCCCCAGGTCAATGGAAAAGATGAAATATTCATCATCGTTGTGGGCAGTCATGACGACGATGGGGATGTTGCGATCTTTTTCGCGGATGGCTTTGGCCATTTGCAACCCGTCCATTTCGGGCATCATGATGTCGGTAACGACAATATCAGGATTTTTGGCCTGGAACAGATCCAAACCTTCACGACCGTTTTCAGCGATCAACAGGTGTTGGATGCGACGGGAAAGAAACTTGACCATCTGTATCCGGATATCCGGGTCATCCTCGACATAGAGGAGGGTCAGCGATGACAGGAAATCCTGGCTTAAGGACATGGAATCGGCTCATTTTTCTGGGGTCGGACAGAATGCGTCGGTCTGGGGTGGCTGCTGGATCATCAAAAATCAACCCCCATGCTCAGTCACCGTCTCCAACCATGATAGGACTGGAAAGGAAACAAGACAACGTCCTTGTTTCCTGTGAAGAGTAGGTTTGGAATTTTTTTTACTTATTGGGGGCAGGTTCTTTGAGTTCCTGGTGGATACGGCTGGAGAGAGGGGTTTCCTGGCGAAAATATTTGGCCCCCTTTTTACTGCCGTAGGGGCGCGTGGTTTTGGAAGAAAGGGTTTCAAAGGAAATGGCACCGATGCGAAGTCCGGGATTGAGTGCCAGGGGGAGACGACCGGCATTGAAAAACTCAAAGGTGATGTGGCCATCCCAACCGGGATCGATGGAATGGGCGGTAATGTGGACCATCAGGCCGACACGGGCCAGACTGCTGCGTCCATCCAGCCAGCCGACAAGATCATCGGCAATCTTGATGCGTTCACGGGTCATTCCCAGGGCAAACTCCCCAGGGTGGAGAAAATAGTGTTCGTGTTCGGCAATGACCAGTTTTTCCATACACGCTTCGGTCACGCCATACAGACTTTCCGAATCTGAAAGATTCAAGAAGGGAATCTTAACGTGGCGAAAGGTTTGAAACACATTGCTCAAACTGACATCCACCGAGAACGATCCAAAACAAGGATCGGGGGGAAAGGGATCGATGACGATTCGGCCCTGGTCGATGGCTATAAGAATGTCCTGATCGGATAACCGCACAGATTTTTCCTTTTTTTAAGAGTTCAGTGGCGATTCATGCCGATTCCGGTTGCAACGTCGCCGGGTTGGTTTTTTTACGTTGTTTTTGGATGCCGTCAAAGACGGCGTTAAAATCACGAAACAATGCCTTGTAGTTTTCCGGATCCCGATAGGTCTTTTTGACGAAGGAATCAGGCAATTGCTCCAATTCGACGACCTCGTCCCATCCCTTGGCCAAGGCATAGGCATAATAGGGATACTTGTGTGGAACATGATGGGCAAGGATGATATTGATGGCCCGGCCCAGTTTCATGGCGGTAAAAATACGGTGCATGCCATCGTTGATCAAAGGTATGGTTCTCCCGTCCGGTTCCAGGGACATTTCCACAATGGGGGGGGTAAAGGGGATGGGACCTTCTTCACCGGAGGGAAAATCGGGATTGGCCATCCAAAAATTAAGCCCCCCTTCCAGGCCAAACACATCGATCCCCTGAACTTGAAAATTTTGATAAATATCAAGTACAGTTTGATAATCTTCCTTGAGGACATAACGTTGCGCGGGAAACAAAGTTTTGGGATCGACCTGGCGAACCAGCTCCAATCGGGCGTTTTCATAGATCACAGGCTGGCCATGACCTCGCAGACGGGTTGTTGCCAGACGGTCAAGCAGTTCATGTTCCGAGATGGTTTGAATTCGGGTAATTTTCATAATTTTCTTTCTGTCAAGTTTTCTGTTTGGAACAATGTCGTCAGTTGCTCGGGATGGAAATGTTCGATGCTTGCCAAAGTTTGATCGGGTCCCCGTTTTTCTTTGTTCAGCAATTTGACCAGGTCGGCGCGTTCCTTGTCAGGTCGGGTAAGAATCCAGATAGTTTTCATCCCCAGGTGCTGCGCCGGGGCAATGTCGGCTGCGTAGGTATCGCCGATCATGACCGTTTGTTGCGGATCCATGCCGGTTTGGCGCAAAGCGGTAAGATACAATTCGGGATCGGGCTTAACAAATCCCACCTGAAAAGACGCAAAAACCGGGCATTGTCGATACTCTGTTGGAAACAAACGGATAAATCCCTCAAGAAACGGTGCCCATATGTTGCTGATAAAACCAAAAGGGATACGGGCCTCGTGTAATCGTTGCAAAGCGATCTTGGCCCCCGGAAGCGGAAAAGCCTCACTGGCCTGTTTGTGCCATACTTCTTCGATGAACGGGAGGGTGCTCGTTTTTTCCAGGCCATAATGTTGGGCAAGCTGCTGCGCCAAATCTTCGGGAGTTTTCAGGTGGGTGCCAAACAACAGATGATTCAATAAGGTTTTCGCGTCAGGGGGCAGAGAAAATTGTTCGATCAATCGGCCCGCCGGTCCCAAGGAAGGCCCCCCCATGAGAGTGAAACCAATATCCAGAAAAACAAACATGGTCGCGCCTCAGTCGGGGTGACGTTGCATTTTTTTAAGCCGGGTTTCGGCCCGACCGAGTTCCCGCCCCAGATACAGGGCGTGCGCCACATCGGAAACGGCCCTGTCGGTGACCAGTTGGCGTTCCAATTCTTCGGCACTGTGTCCAGCATAGCGATGGAGGTGTTGTCCTTCAAAGCGATGATCCACCACAATCATTTTTTTCTCCTCGTCCACCGAAATCAAAAAATCACCGTGGGGATCGGGATTAAAGGATGTATGCGTCTTTCGTTCCTGGTGCCGAAAATCACAGACTGTCTTGGCTCGTTCCAAACCATTGCCCTGGGGATCGATGCTGATGGAATGACTAAAGACAGTAATGGCCCCTGGATTAATCCCTGTTCTTTCAGAAACATACCGTTGAATGGCGATGAGTCCGTAAACATTCTCAGGCCAGGCGCGCAGGGCATTATGGGTCCTGAAGGAGGCCGTCAGGGTAAGAAGGTTATCAAATCGGCGAAAAAACAAGGACACCAAACAGGGGTGACCTTTGTTTGGCGAGAGAAGATCGCGGGAGGTATCCCAAAGGGAAATATAGACATGTCGGGATTCGGGATTATCCTTAAGCATTTCAATGGCTTTTTTGAGGGTATCGGCGCAACCGTTGGCCGATACATCACCAAAATAGCTGCGCAGACGATGGCCATAGCCATAGTGTTGGTCTGGCGGCAGGTTCGATTTTAAAATATTTTCTTGATAACTTGAAAATTGCCCCAGGGAAAAACCGTGATCTTGCAATACCGCCTCGGATTCTTCCACTGGCGAAAGCAGAGTTATTTTGACCGTTTGCAATTCAATACGTTCCTTACCTTGGCCAAGGTTAACCCGATGACCAAAGCGAAACAGTCGAAAAATCAATTCTTTCCAGGCTTCCATGGGGGTGTGGGCCAGGATGGTGTGGCTGCGTGGGTCTGCGGGAAAGCGGGTCACGGCCAATGTCGGCAGGGGAACAGACATTCGTTCCTGGAAAGTGGCCTTCCGGGGGGGGAGTTGGGCAAAAAAATCATAAATCTTTTTCATTGCATCAGGATCTGACGGAGTACCCAAATCAAAAATGGTCGGGCGATGCTGAAAAGTTTGGGGTTGAACTTCGCCATCCATCTTTTGCAGGGTTCCGATAATTTGGTGGACGGGCGTACCGAGGCAGGTGGTCAGTTCCAATCCACGTTGAAAAAATCCCAGCAACCCATCCCGTGAGCGTCCCAAATCGACCCCGAACAGCGCGAGGTAATGCAACTGGGGATTATACAAAAGGTTTCGCAACAATTCAGGCAACCCATCCCCATACAATGTCCCGAACACAGCGATTCGGGAGGTCTGGGGATTGAGATCGACATTGGCCGCTGAAAAATGTTTTTTGACCGTCTTCAACGGCGACCATAACGACACCACCCCCACGTCACCGTGAAGATTGATAACGTCCAGTTTTTCCTTGTAGTAGAGGGGGATGAATTCCATCGCGCGGCGGATCCCAAGTGCGATTCAAAGGAGGGCGTAAGATCAAAAGGGAAAAAAATAAAAAAACAACACCTTAAAGAAAAACCTTGGAGGCAGAGAAAGGAAGGGAACTGAACAGTTACCCATCACCTGTGCAAAGCGACCCATTCTTTAAGGGCCTCATCCATTCGAGTTTGCCATCCTGCCCCCGTGGATCGAAAAAAATCGACAACCTCCGGGGAATACCTCACCGATAACAAAATTTTCTTATCGAAAGAGACGGGCCTGCCACGAACCGGACGCATGGCCATGATCTCCTCGGTGGTTGGTTCATATGTATCCAGGTCTGCGGCAATACCACGTGCAATGATCGCATCCTCTTCAGAAGTTGGGATATATATCGATCGCTCTGGCGTTGACATAGTCTCTAACCTCCCGGCTGTTCGCTTTGCGCAAACTGACAATTCTTCGGACATTGTTTCGATCCACAAAAACAACGCAATACAATCTCCCATCTTCAAATGGCGCGTAACCGATCATGCGAAGCTCACCGTAGTCACGCCGACGGTCCGGTGCAAATATGGACGACCCCCAGTCAAGATATTTCGCCAGCCTCAAAGATTCTCCGTGCTTCTTCAGATTTACCACATCTTTGGCTGGGTCGAATTCAATTTCCATGAGATTTATTGTAGCTACAAAAAATCAACACGGCAACCCCATCTTGACATCGGGGAGAGTGATCCCCCCCTTAACCCCCACAATAAATTGGGAGAGGGAGTAGCTACCTGCCATGCACCGATTCATATAAACATCAGTTTTTCACTTGCCCGCTTCCTCCCAAAGACCCTGACCCAGAACTTTTTGGAGGTACGCCTGATCCACTTTTTTGGGGTACGCCTGATCCACCTTTTGGAGGTTTGGCCGGATTTAGCGTACTTTTTGTTGGTTGGACTCCTAAACTTACATTGGGCTGATACCCTTCCTTAATAAATTTAGTTCTGTCACTCATTTTCCTCATCCCCATTCGCAAAAAACTCAACAGATAGAATATCCTTTCCTAGGATAACAATGCCCCGACTGCTCTTGACCTTTTCCACAAATGCACCTTCATCATCAAGTTTCCATACTTCTTCTAAATAGATCTGCGGTTCGTCAGGATATGATGTGGAAAATGATTGACTGTCGTATCGCCCTCCAACCCTTCTTCCGTCAGTAAGGTGAACAATGATCCAGTACGCCTCTCTCTTGCCAAAAATATAGTCCCAGGATGTTGGAATTGGGCTACGAATAAATCCTGAGGAAAAACCTTTCTTTGAAATCCACACCCACAATACTGGCCATACCACAGGAGCCAAGAAAAGCGCAAGAAAAACAAAACAAGGATATATGTTCGGATAACGATCTTGGAAATGATCCGGGAGAAAAAACCAAATTGGATATAAAAATGCAAAATTTAAAGCAGAATAGCTGATAGCTTCTGGAATAGCCTTGGTAAAATCTCTCCGTTCACCTGGAATCAACAAATCATAGATTTTGATCGAGATAAAACCAGGAACAAAAAACATGAGGAAGAATTGGATAGACTGTTGATCCCAAATTTTCATACTGACCCATCTTTTTTTCAGAGTTCCCCATGGCCTTGACCCTCGTTTCGGCCACAACAAGAACATGATGCCCTGCGGGCAAAAACCTTGGGGGCTTCGCCCCCAAACCCCCATAGGCATGAAGCTTTTTGTTTAAATTTAAAAACAAAACCTTGGGGCGCTGCCCCAAACCCCGCCGGGGGGGATGATCCCCCCCGGACCCCCACAAAAATTTTTGCCAAACTTTGTTTTTCCGATACATAAAAAAAGTCAAAAACGGGGCATGAAAGCTTTTTTATTTAAAGTCAAAACCCTGGGGAAAGAATTCCCCAGACCCCTTCTTTCTTTTTAATAGTTTTTCGGTCTCCACGCGCAATCCGTAGCCGAAATGAGGATCAAGGCCGTTGCCAATCGACCATCACTCCCACTCGATGGTCCCTGGAGGTTTGGAGGTGATGTCATAGGTCACACGGTTAATCCCCTGGACCTCATTGATGATACGATTGGAAATTTTTTTCAACAGTTCCAAAGGCATGGGATACCAATCCGCCGTCATGTAATCCCGCGTGGCCACCGCCCGCAAGGCAACGACATACTCATAGGTACGGCCATCCCCCATGACACCCACACTTTTGACTGGTAAAAAAACGGCAAACGCCTGGGCAATTTTTTGATAATGGCCCGATTGGTGTAACTCTTCCATATAAATATGATCAGCCTGCCGCAGTATGTCGGCAAACTCTTTTTTAACCTCCCCCAAAATGCGCACACCCAACCCCGGCCCCGGAAAAGGATGCCGAAAAATCATCTCACCAGGTAAACCCAGTTCCAACCCCACCCGGCGAACTTCATCCTTGAACAATTCCCGCAACGGTTCCAACAGTTTCAATCCCATCCGTTCCGGCAGACCCCCCACGTTATGGTGCGACTTGATGTTGGTGGCCACTCCGGTCTTTCCCCCGGCCGATTCGATGACATCCGGATAGATGGTCCCCTGGGCCAACCAACGCACTCCGGAAATTTTTCCCGCCTCCTCCTCAAACACTTCGATAAAAGTATGCCCGATGATACGCCGTTTTTTTTCGGGGTCGCTCACCCCCACCAACCGTCCAAGAAACCTGTCCTGTGCCCGAATACTTAAAACTTTGACCCCCATGTGCCGGGCAAAGGTGGCCATCACCTCTTCCCCTTCATGCAGGCGCAACAAACCATTATCGACAAAGATACAGGTCAACTGCTCCCCCAGGGCACGATGGGCCAAAGCGGCGGTCACTGCGGAATCCACCCCCCCCGACAACCCCAAAACCACATGATCCGACCCCACCTGGGCACGAATCGCGGCAATCTCATGCTCGATAAAACCCGTGGCGGTCCACAAACCATGGGCACCGCACACCTGACGCACAAAACGATCAATCAGATCGGCACCGTTTTCGGTATGATCCACTTCTGGGTGAAACTGCACGCCAAAAATTGGCCGCGACGTGGATGCAAATGCCGCCACCAATCCCCCCTGGCTTACCGCCACAACCGCAAAACCCGGAGGAACCTGGGCCACATGATCACCATGGCTCATCCATACCCGGTGACCACTCGTCCCAAGCCAACCAGAAAAGAGCGACGATGGCGGCCATGACGGTCCCTCGGCCCGTATCTCAGCACCACCATATTCACGTTTGTCGGAAGGATGAACCTGACCGCCGCAAGCCCGTGTCAACAGGTGCATGCCGTAACAAATACCCAAAACCGGCACCCCCAAATCAAGGATGGCAGGCCGTAAATCCGGAGCACCGGCGTCATATACCGAACGATGCCCCCCGGAAAGAATGATTCCCAAAGGTTGAAAGGCGCGAATGGCCTGATCCTCCATGGACCAGGGATGAATTTCACAATAACTGCCGCTTTCGCGAATCCGGCGGGCGATGATCTGGGTATACTGCGAGCCGTAGTCCAGAATCAAAAATTTTTCAGAATGCAGGGCATCGGTCATGAGAGAGTTCATTCCAAACGATAATTGGGGGCTTCTTTGGTAAGGGTGACATCGTGGACATGGGATTCACGCAATCCGGAACTGGTGATCTTGACAAACACCGGCTTGGTACGCAGCGTCTGAATATCGGGACAACCAGTATAACCCATGGCCGAACGGACACCCCCAAGTATTTGATGAATCAACGGTGCCAACGGCCCCTTGTAGGGAACTCGGCCTTCAACCCCTTCGGGAACCAGTTTGTGGATATCAACATCCGACTGAAAATAGCGATCCTTGGAACCATCCGCCATGGCCCCCAGGGAGCCCATGCCACGATAGGTTTTATAGGAACGACCCTGGAAAAGAAAAACTTCCCCTGGGGCCTCATCGGTACCGGCAAACATCGACCCCATCATGACGCAGGAAGCCCCGGCGGCAATCGCCTTGGCCACCTCCCCGGAAAATTTAATCCCCCCGTCGGCAATAACAGGAATGCCGTATCGGTCAGCCTCATCGGCACAATGGGCCACGGCAGTAATCTGGGGAATACCCACGCCAGCGACAATCCGGGTGGTGCAGATGGAGCCGGGTCCAATACCCACCTTAATCGCATCGGCACCGGCATCAATCAATGCCCGAGTGGCCTCTGCCGTGGCAACGTTGCCGCCAATGACCTGGCATTGGGGAAATTGGGTTTTGATCCAGGAAACCGTCTCCAAAACCCCCCTGGAATGCCCATGGGCCGTGTCCACCACAATGACATCCACATCGGCCGCCGCCAGTGCCCGCGCCCGTTCACGACCTTCCTCTCCCACGCCAACCGCTGCCCCCGCACGCAAACGTCCCGACCGATCCTTGCAGGCAAACGGATTGGTCTGGGCCTTTTCGATATCTTTGACAGTAATCAAACCCACGCAACGAAAAGCATGATCCACCACCAGCAATTTTTCAATACGGTGTTGATGCAACAACCGTTTGGCCTCCTCCATGGAGACCCCTTCCTCCACCGTGACCAGTTTGTCGCCCCGGGTCATCAGCTCCGCAACCAACTGGTTCTCATCCGAGGCAAAACGAACATCGCGATTGGTCAGAATCCCCTGCAACACGCCATCCTCACGGGTCACCGGAATACCACTGATGCGATGTTCCCTCATGATGCGGTTGGCTTCACGCAATGGAGCCTGCGGCAGAATGGTCCAGGGATTCACCACCAAGCCCGCCACAAAACGTTTGACCGCCCGCACCTGATCGGCCTGATCGATAATAGACATGTTTTTATGGATGATCCCCATCCCCCCCTCCTGCGCCATGGCAATGGAGGCCCGACTCTCCGTCACCGTGTCCATGGCAGCGGAAACCAACGGAATGCTCAAGGGAATCTCCCGGGTCAGCCGGGTGGAAAGATCAACATCCCTTGGCAACACCTCGGAATAAGCCGGCACGAGGAGAACATCGTCAAAGGTCAGGGCGGTATCGAGAATTTTCATGGTCCTCCATCATCGCTGGACTTGACAGAAACTCAAAGCTGTCCGGCACTTTCCCACAGCAAACACCACCCGTCAAAGGGAGAACATCATGCCCTGCAAGCAAAAACCTTGGGGGCTTCGCCCCCAAACCCCCATAGGCAATAAAGCTTTTTTGTTTTAATTCAAAATCAAAACCTTGGGGCGCTGCCCCAAACCCCGCCGGGGGGGATGATCCCCCCCGGACCCCCGCAAAAATTTTTGCCAAACTTTCAGGAAGACGAAACTCCGCGAAATCCCACCCCCACAAGATACTGTTCGGCACTCCGATCACGACTGGCCTGGGGTTTGATCACCTTGACCCGTGTAAAATCCATCCGGGCACGCCGTACCGTTTCGTGAAATCCCGGTCCATGAAAAAGTTTGACCACCAATGTGCCACCCAACTCCAAAGTCTGACAGGCAAATTCATGGGCCGCCTCGGCCAGCGATTCCCCACGAGTCTGGTCCGCCAAAGCGATCCCTGTCATGTTGGGGGCCATGTCGGACAACACCACATCCACCGTCCGCCGTGGCTGAATGGCCTCGCCCAGACTTCGCAGCCCCACCTCCCCAAGAAAATCCCCCTGGATAAAAATCACCCCCTCCAGCGGCGGCATGGCCAAAAGATCCATGGCCACCACCCGACCCTGACCACCCACCATCTCCGCCGCCACCTGACTCCAACCCCCTGGGGCAGACCCAAGGTCCACCACCGTCATCCCCGGACCCAGCAATCGCCCCGGAGTTCCACCAAAAGGATAGCTGGCAATTTCCAGCAGCTTGAAGGCCGCACGCGACCGATAACCCTCACGCCTAGCCCTGAGAACAAAAGGATCGGTGTGATGTTCACGCAGCCAACGACCACTGGAAGGACGACGCTTGGCCATAGGGCCTGGGATCAGCGATAGTGAATTTCAACGATTTCAAACCGGCGTATTCCACCCGGAGCATTCACCTGGATCCGATCCCCCTCCTCCTTGCCAATCATGCCTCGCGCCATCGGACTGGTGATGGAAATCATCCCCTGATCCAGGTTGGCTTCATCAACCCCGACGATCTGATAGGTCGCTTCCTCCCCGGCCTCCATGTCGGTAACCGTAACCGTGGCACCAAAGACCACCTTGTGGGATTGAATTTTGGTGGGATCAATAACCTCCGCCTGGGCCAACCGGGTTTCCAGTTCGGTAATCCGCCCTTCGTTGAAGGATTGCTGCTCCTTGGCGGCATGGTACTCCGCGTTTTCAGACAAATCACCGTGCTCGCGTGCCACCGAAATGGCTTCCACGATGCGAGGCCGTTCGACCGACTTGAGCCGTTTCAACTCTTCTCTGAGTTTTTCGGCACCGCGCACGGTCATGGGAATCCTTTGGGACATGGTAAACCCACCCTTAACTGTTGTTGATCAATACCGAAAGACCGGAATGGCCAATGGACGGTATCATTTATTAGTGTTGGATTTCCTGGTGGTAATCCTGGAGTGCCTTGCAACGAAAACCCGATTCCCGAATGGCCGCCATGGCCGCCACCGCCGCCCTCATCCCAGCAATGGTGGTAAAATAGGGTATGCGGCCCAACAAGGCACTCCGACGCATGGACAGTGAATCGGCAAGAGCCTGCTTCCCTTGTGTCGTGTTGAACACCAACAAAATGTCGCCGTTTTTCATCATATCCACAATATCCGGACGACCCTGGTTGACTTTGTTGATCTGGACGACAGGCAGCCCCTCCTTCCGCAAATAAAGTGCCGTCCCCTCGGTGGCACAAATGGTAAATCCCATCTCCACCAATCGGTGCGCCGGCTGCAAAACCGCCCTTTTATCCTCATCCTTGACCGAAATGCACGCCATCCCCCGCTGGTTCATCCCAGGTCTTGGAAGAATCGTCCCGGCACTCTCCTGAGCCTTGGCAAACGCCAGGGCAAAAGAATCGGCCAATCCCATCACCTCGCCGGTGGATTTCATTTCCGGTCCCAAAACCGTGTCCACGCCCGGAAATTTTTCAAAAGGAAAAACCGCTTCCTTGACCGCCATGTGGCTGAAACGAGGCTCTTTGCCCAAACCAAGGGCAGACAGCATCTCCCCTGCCATAACGCGCGCGCCCACCTTGGCCAAAGGCACACCCGTCGCCTTGGAAACAAACGGGACCGTCCTGGAGGCCCGCGGGTTGACCTCCAAAATATAGACCGCTCCCTGGCAAATGGCAAACTGCACGTTCATCAAACCAACGACTTTAAGAGCTTTGGCCAAAAGCACGGTTTGACGTTTCATTTCATCGATAAGATCCTGGCCGATGGAATAGGGCGGGAGGGAGCAGGCGGAATCGCCGGAATGGATTCCCGCTTCCTCGATATGTTCCATGACCCCACCCACCAGGACATTTTCGCCATCGGCGACACAATCAACATCAATTTCGATGGCATCTTTGAGAAAATGGTCCAACAACACCGGATGATCCGGTGAAGCCCGAACGGCGGTACGCATGTAGCGTTCAAGATCGTTGGCGGCATAAACAATCTCCATGGCGCGTCCCCCCAGGACATAGGACGGACGCACCACGATGGGATACCCCACCGATGCCGCAATGGCCATCGCCTCCGACTCGGAACGGGCAATGGCGTTTTCGGGCTGTCTAAGCCCAATTTCTCCCAACAAAACCTGGAACCTTTCCCGATCCTCCGCCTGATCGATGGCATCCGGGCTGGTGCCGATGATCGGAGCACCCGCCGCCGCCAAAGGTTTGGCCAGTTTAAGAGGCGTCTGTCCCCCCAACTGTACGATGATCCCCTCGGGCCGTTCAACTTCGACAATGTTGAGCACATCCTCAAAAGTCAAAGGCTCGAAATAGAGCCGGTCGGAGGTGTCATAGTCGGTGGAAACGGTTTCCGGATTACAGTTAACCATGATGGTCTCAAACCCCGCCTCCTTCAGGGCAAAAGAGGCATGGACACAACAATAATCAAACTCAATCCCCTGACCGATGCGATTCGGCCCACCGCCAAGGATCATAATCTTGCGTCTGTCGCCGGGGGCCGCTTCGCATTGTGATTCATAGGTGGAATACAGGTAGGCGGTTTGGGAAGCAAATTCAGCGGCACAGGTATCCACCCTTTTATAGACCGGCTTGACCCCTTGACGCAGCCGCATGGCCCTGACAGTGGTTTCGTCCGAATTCATGATGCGGGCCAGGGTTGCATCGGAAAAGCCCGTTCGTTTCAACTCCAACCACGCCTCACGCGACAGATCCTGGGGATGGGAGCCGTACAACAACCTTTCCTTTTCAACAATCTGCTGGATCTGGTCGAGAAACCAGGGATCGATGGCGGTTACCTTGTTGATCCAGGCCAAAGAACGGCCATACCGAAAAGCATCGGCCACCAGAAGGATCCGGTCAGGCCCGGCAAAACGAAGTTGGCGTTCCAGGGCGGCATCCCGTTCGCCCTGGGACTCATAAGGCTGAGAGGCAAAGATGGGATCGAATCCGTCCAGGCCGGTCTCCATGGAGCGCAGGGCCTTGTGAATGGATTCCTTGAAGGTGCGACCGATGGCCATGGCCTCGCCCACCGATTTCATCTGTGTCGTCAACAAAGGTTCGGCCTGGGGAAATTTTTCAAAGGTGAAGCGGGGAATCTTGGTCACGACATAGTCGATGGAAGGCTCAAAAGAGGCAGGGGTAACACGGGTAATATCGTTCATGATTTCCGGCAGTGTGTAACCCACCGCCAGTTTGGCCGCCACCTTGGCGATGGGAAATCCGGTCGCCTTGGAGGCCAGGGCCGACGAACGCGACACCCGTGGATTCATTTCGATGACGATCATGCGACCATTATCAGGATTGATGGCAAACTGAACATTGGAGCCACCCGTATCCACACCCACCTCACGCAGGATGGCAATGGAGGCATCGCGTAATTCCTGATATTCCTTGTCGGTCAATGTCAGTGCCGGAGCCACAGTGATGGAGTCCCCGGTATGGATCCCCATGGGATCGATGTTTTCGATGGAGCAGACGATGATGGCGTTGTCGTCCCGATCCCGGACGACCTCCATTTCAAACTCTTTCCAGCCGATCAGGGATTCCTCGATAAGAACTTCGGCGGTGGGAGAAGCGGCAAGCCCCCTGCGCACGATGGTTTCGTACTCCTCCGGGTTGTAGGCCACCCCACCCCCGGTGCCGCCCAGGGTGTAACTGGGACGGATGATCAACGGAAAATTAATCTGCCGCCCAATCGCCAGGGCATCGTCCCAGTTATGGGCAAAGCCGCTGCGCGCCATGTCCAAACCTATACTGGTCATGGCCTTTTTGAATAATTCCCGATCTTCCGCCTTGGCAATGGCCTCACGGGAAGCGCCGATCAATTCGACACCGAATTTTTCCAACACCCCCAGTTCCGCCAGCTTCATCGCCAGATTCAACGCCGTCTGACCGCCCATGGTCGGCAACAAGGCATCCGGCCTTTCCTGCTCGATGATGCGGGCAAGCACTTCCACCGTCAGCGGTTCAACGTAGGTACGATGCGCCAGGTCCGGATCGGTCATGATGGTGGCCGGATTGGAGTTGACCAGGATAACGTAAAACCCTTCCTCACGCAGAGCCTTGCAAGCCTGCGCTCCGGAATAATCAAACTCGCAGGCCTGGCCGATAATGATCGGCCCGGCACCGATGATGAAAATCTTTTTGATGTCGTCGCGTCTGGGCATGGCCGTCACCTTGTCATGAATGGTTGACGTGACGCATCATCGTCACAAAATCATCGAACAGATAATGGGCATCATGAGGACCGGGGCTGGCCTCGGGATGATATTGCACCGAAAAAACCGGCAGTTTTTTGTGGGCAATACCCTCCACACTGCCATCGAACAGGGATTCATGGGTTACCGTCACCGCATCGGGCAGCGAGGCGCGTGCCACAACAAAACCGTGATTTTGTGACGTGATTTCAACCAGACCGGTTTTCATGTTTTTGACCGGGTGGTTGCCGCCACGATGGCCAAACTTCATTTTGGTAGTACTCGCCCCCAAAGCCAGGGCAAGCATCTGGTGCCCGAGACAAATCCCGAATACGGGACGACCGGTTTGTAAAATTTTTTCGATCAGGCGCACACCGTGCCCGACCGCCTGGGGGTCGCCCGGTCCATTGGAAAGAAAAAAGCCATCAGGGGCACTCCCAAGGAGTCGCTCAACCTCCACCTGCGCCGGCCAAACCTCAAGCTCACACCCGGCCGATACCAGATTGCGCAAAATGTTATACTTGACGCCAAAATCCAGCACCGCCACCCGGCAGGGAGCCACACCCTCCTTCGGAGAACCGCTCCAGGGATACCAGACGCCTTTTTTCCACTCCGACAATCCCTCCCGCCAACGATAGTCACTTTCGCAGGTCACCTCCCCGGTCAGATCCATTCCCGCAAGCCCTGGCCACGCCCTGGCCTTGGCCAGCAATGAAACCGTGTCAAAATCGGTGGTAGACAACACGCCGCGCCTAGAGCCGTGCTCACGCAGCCGGCCCACAAGATGGCGAGTATCAATCCCTTCGATGGCAGGAATGCCGTAGCGCGCCAGAAAACCGGAAAGATTCTCCTTGGCGCGCCAACTGGAGGGAATACGCGAGGATTCACGAATAACAAACCCCCTAAGCCAGGGGCGACGCGATTCCATATCCTCGGGATTGATACCCACATTGCCGATCTGGGTTGCCGTCATGGTGACAATTTGCCCGGCATAGGAGGGATCGCTCATGATTTCCTGATAGCCGCTCATGGAGGTATTGAAGCACACTTCCCCCACCGCCTCGCCGGCGGCACCACAGGCAATGCCATCGAAACGCATACCATCATCCAGCACCAGAACCGCCCTGTCTACACCATGAATCATAAGTACCTGCCCGCAAAAAAGAGTACAACGCCGGGATCAAACAAACCACCACGCCGAATCTAAACCTGTCGAGCCATTTTGCCAACCAACAAAAAACAGTCGAAAGAGTTCAGCAACGGTTTACCTACCCCCCTTGAAGGACCGCGACAAAGCCCCGACGACCCTTTTACCTCAAGACAATTTTTTTTCCTCATGGCTTGGCCGCATTGTCATACCTTCAATTTCGTGTTAATAAAAACAAGAATTTCAGTCTGCCTTCGGCAACCCGTTTTCCCAAACTGGCGATCTGAATGCGTCATCGAACCCAGTTAAACTATTGGCGATTGCGATCAGTCAAGGGTATGATTCACAGACCCGGTAACATGTTGGGGTCGAAAATTTCTTTACATAGGGGATGCTGCAATGTCATCGATTGTACGCAAGGCCATGCTTGGCGCATGGATTCTTCTGGGAATGTCTCTCGCAACCGCAGGGACGGTCAATGCCGAAAACCGTGGGCAGGTCAGCTTCAACGAAGACGTTCGCCCTGTTTTGCAGATGCGCTGTTTGGAATGCCACTCGGGCAACGGCCCAGGGGTCACCTACAGTGGCCTCAACCTGGAAACCTATGAGGGGCTGATGAAAGGGACCCGTTTCGGACCCATCGTGGTCCCTGGCAACTCCATGGTCAGCAACATCAACGTCCTGGTGGAAGGTCGGGCCGGCATCCGCATGCCCCACAACCGCAAACGACTGACGACGTGTGAAATCGCGATCCTGCGTGACTGGGTCAATCAGGGGGCAAGAAACAACTAGAACAGTCGATACCGAGCCTGGAGATGATTGGGGCCAACCTTGCAGGATCAAGCCGCGACTCCTGTTGCGAAATCGACCCCTGGCCACCGGGATTCCAGGATGGGATCCCGAGATCGGTCTTGAAACGTCGTACCTTTAGTTTAAGAAAGCGAAACCATGCGCATCACCATGATCGGTACAGGCTACGTAGGGTTGGTGTCGGGGGCCTGTTTTTCCGAGTTTGGCGCCGAAGTCATCTGCGTGGATGTGGACTCCGCCAAAATAGACCGGCTGAATCGGGGAGAAATTCCCATCTTTGAAGCCGGCCTCGAAGAGTTGGTCACTCGCAACCACAAAGAGGGACGGTTGCTGTTCCAGACAGATACGGCAGGGGCGGTATCTATCAGTGATGTGGTATTCATCGCCGTTGGCACCCCGGAACGTCGTGGCGATGGTGCCGCCGATCTGCAATATGTTTTTCAGGCCGCACGCGATGTGGCACACGGAATCGACAAATTTACCGTAGTGGTCACCAAATCCACCGTTCCCGTGGGAACCGGCCAGAAAGTGGCACACATCATCCGCGAGGAAAATCCCAACGCCGATTTTGAAATGGCCTCCAACCCCGAATTTTTACGCGAAGGGGCCGCCATTGAGGATTTCATGAAACCCGACAGGGTCGTGATCGGCGTTGAATCGGACCGGGCGGCACAGGTTCTCAAAAATCTGTATCGCCCTCTGTACCGGATCGAAACCCCCATCCTGATTACCAATATCGCCACCGCCGAACTGACCAAATATGCCGCCAACGCTTTCCTGGCGACAAAAATAACCTTCATCAATCAATTGGCCAACCTGTGTGAATCCGTTGGGGCCGATGTCCACCATGTCGCCAAAGGGATGGGGCTTGACCGGCGAATCGGCAATCAATTCCTCCAACCTGGACCCGGTTACGGTGGATCATGTTTCCCCAAAGACACCCAGGCCCTGGCCAAAACAGCACGAGAACATGGCCAGCCGGTGGGAATCGTTGAGGAGGTCATCGAGGCCAACAAACGTCAAAAAGAGCGTATGGTGGGCAAAATTGTCGGTGCGTTGTCGGGAAATGTATCCGGCAAGCAACTGGCCGTACTGGGACTCACCTTCAAGCCCAACACCGATGACCTGCGTGACGCCCCTGCCCTGACCATCCTGCCGGAACTGTTGCGTCAAGGGGCGATCATTCGCGCCTTCGATCCCGAAGGGATGCGTGAAGCTGCCAGATTTCTCCCCGGCGTCGAGCTGGTCCAAGGCCCCTATGAAGCTTGCAAAAATGCCGATGCCGTGGTCATCCTCACCGAATGGAACCAGTTTCGCAATCTGCAACTCGACCGCGTCAAGGCACTGATGCAACCGCAACCCGACGGACGCCATGTCTTTTGCGATCTGCGAAATATTTATGAGCCTGCCTTGATGAAAGAGCAGGGATTCCACTACATCTGCGTAGGCCGTTAACCCATGAATGCCATCAATCCGCACATTTTTCGTGAATACGACATCCGCGGCGTCGCCGGGAAAGAATTGACCGAAGCCCTGGTATTTGACCTTGGCCGCATCTTTGCCAGCCGTCTGCGCGAGGAAATCGCCACCCAAACTCCGCCCGAAGTAGCCATAGGACGGGATGGTCGCCTTTCCTCCCCCCGGCTGGCGGAAAAACTGGCCCTCGGTCTGGCCCAGGGGGGGGCCAAAGTGAATGATGTCGGCCTTGTCCCCAGTCCGGGGCTTTATTTCGCCATGCACCATTTCAAGGCCGACGCCGGCATCATGGTTACCGGAAGCCACAATCCATCCGACTATAACGGCCTGAAAATGGTCAAAGCCAACCGATCCGTTTACGGTGACCAGATTCAAGATCTTAAAAAAGCCCTTATGGCAGCGGCGTTCCAGGATCACCCTGGGGGATCCATCCGCCAAACCGATATTCTTGCAACCTACCTGGCCCGCCTGACCCAGGATTTCAAGCCTGGCCGCCCGGTCAAGGTGGTCCTGGATTGCGGCAACGGTGCCAGCGGCGTCATCGCTCCCCAATTGCTGCAACAACTCCCCGGAATCGAAGGCGAGTGCATTTTTGCCGAGGTGGATGGCCGTTTCCCCAATCACCACCCCGATCCCACCCTGCCGGAAAATTTGCACCAACTGCGCCAGCGCATGCAGGAAACCGGTGCCGAGCTGGGCATTGCCTACGATGGTGATGGCGACCGTATCGGTGCCTTGGATCATCAGGGACGCATCATCTGGGGAGACCGAATGATGATCCTGTTCGCCCGACAAATCCTCGCCACCCATCCCGGGGCCACCATCATCGGCGATGCCAAATGCTCCCAAGTGATGTTTGACGCCGTAGCCCAAGCGGGTGGGGTTCCCTTGATGTGGAAAACCGGCCATTCCCTGATCAAAACAAAAATGAAGGAAACCGGTGCCCCCCTGGCGGGCGAAATGAGTGGGCATCTGTTTTTCGCCGACCGCTATCTTGGCTTCGATGACGCCCTCTATGCCACTGTACGGCTCATCGAAATTCTCGCCGAATCCCCATCCACCCTGGCCCAACGCCTGAGTGATCTGCCAGAGGTTTACGCCACCCCCGAACTGCGCATCGACTGCCCGGACGAAAAAAAATTCCAGGTCATGGCGCACATCCTTAAAGGAGAACAGAAAAAGGGAACCGAATTTTCCGATGTCGATGGCGTTCGTGTCCGTTGTCCCGGTGGATGGTGGCTGCTGCGCGTGTCCAATACCCAGCCCGCACTGGTCGCCCGGATAGAAGCCAACAGCGAGGCACGTTTGCATGAAATCGCCCGCCAGGTTGCTGCCCTGTTGGAACCGGAGGGGGTGAAACTTCCCTCCTGGCAATAATCTGTTGACATTGTAGCCGTTCAGTCCCCGCCGCCTTTTCTTCTTTAAAAGTATTGTGGGGGTCCGGGGGGGATCATCCCCCCCGGCGGAGGTTTGGAGGCAGCAGCCCACAAGGTTTTTCTTTTGACTTTGATTTTGACTTTGATTTTG